>JBLHFL010000059.1:0-9668 GCA_047618105.1 Granulosicoccus sp. | reverse complement strand
ATCCAGTGTTGAAGAACATATTGCATCCGTGTTGGAACAGACTGAGAACGCGATGCTGGCAGCGGGCCCTGACACGATCGCCGCTATTGTCTTGGAGCCGGTCGGCGGTGCCAGTACCGGTGCGCGCATGGTCACCAAAGGCTATATGGAAGGGTTGCGGGCCTTATGTGATCGTTACGGCTGCCTCTTGATTATGGACGAAGTGCTCAGTGGTATGGGCCGCACAGGCGCGTGGTTTGCCTATCAACATTTTGGTGTGGCGCCGGATATTCTGGCCCTGGCCAAAGGACTCGGTTCCGGCTATTACCCCGTAGCGGCCATGATGGCGCGCCAGGAGTTGGTGGATGTGGTCGGTCGCAATGGCGGATTTATGCACGGCCATACCTATGCAGGCAACCCCTTGGCCTGTGCGACAGGTCTTGCGGTCATTGACGTGATGGACACCGAACAGCTGGTCAGTAACGCTCTAGAGCGTGGCGTGTATCTTCGCCAACAACTCGAGCAGCTGGCGTTGAAATACGATTGTATTGGTAATGTCCGCGGCATTGGTTTGTTACAGGGCGTTGAGCTGGTACAAAATAAAACCACTAAAGAACCTTACCCCGCAGCCTTTAATGCCTTCGATAAGATCACCACTCAGGCCAAGAGTCGCGGCCTACTTATTTATCCCCGACGAAGTTTGAACGGTCTGGCAGGGGATCATGTTTTGATTACACCGCCGCTCACCGTAACCGAAGTAGACATTGACAATATAATTGCCCTACTTGACGACAGTCTGGCTGCCTTCGAACAGCTCGCGTTGGCGCAAGGGCTGGGTTCATGAAAAAGAACCGCACGCTAGAAAATGCCATCGCCGCGATTCCCTCTGGGGCCGTGATCATGGTCGGTGGTTTTGGTAATCCGGGTACGCCGTTCTGTTTAATTAACGAACTCCTACGTCAAGGCCAAACCGATTTGACGTTGATCAAAAATGATGCGAATGAATCCGGACATGGCCTGAGCCGGTTGATTGAGAATGGCCAGGTGCGCAAGTTGGTCACCACACATATAGGTTTGAATAAAGTCGTCATCGACCTAATGAACCAAGGTGACATCGAGGTCGAGTTTCATCCCCAAGGCATGCTAGCCGAGAAAATTCGCACCGCTGGCGCCGGTAGTTTTGGCTTTCTGACCGATATAGGTATGGGTTCTGACATTACCCGGCCCGAAGACCTGCTCGACTGGCAGGGTCAGACGTACAAGGTCGAGATGGCCCTGACGGCGGATTTCGCGCTTATCCACGCGGCACAGGCAGACTGGCTCGGCAATTTGGTGTATCAGGGTTCAGCGATCAACTTCAGCCCCTTAATGGCCATGGCAGCAACCCATGTCATTGTCGAGACGGCGGATCTTGGTGTTCCGGGAAGATTTAAGCCAGAACAGGTACATACCCCCGGCGCCTTCGTCGACAGCATAGTGCTGTTAGACACTCTTACCTCTGACTACGGGATTCTAGAACATCATGTCCGTCGCTGAACGCATTTTAACCCGCGCGGTGAACGAAATCACCGCGGGCAGTATTGTCAATCTGGGCATTGGTTTGCCAACACAGCTTATTCACTACCTGCCAGATGACTTTGATGTCCAGATCCATTCGGAAAATGGCATTCTCGGATCCTGGAAGCAAAGTACGCCAGAAGCAATGGACCCGTTCCTTATTGATGCGGCCGGTGCCTATGTGTCCCTTCGAGAAGGGGCGAGCTTGTTCGACAGCGCAGTCTCGTTTGCGATTATTCGTCGTGCCCGATTGGATTTAACCATGATCGGCGCGTTCGAAGTTGACGCACTGGGTAACCTTGCCAACTGGAAAATTCCGGGCAAATTTTCACCCGGGATTGGTGGTGCAATGGAACTGGCCCAAAAGACTCGGCGCATCGTCGTGCTGACCACCCATACGGATAAGCACGGTCGGCCGAAAATCCTCGAAAATTGCCGATTGCCGTTGACCGCCAAAGCCTGCGTCGATCGCATTATATCCGACTTAGCGGTCATGGACGTTACTCCGCAAGGCCTGGTGGTACGTGAAAAACTCATTGAAATCAGTGACGCCGATTTGCAATGGCAGACGGAAGCGAAATTGATTTTTGCAACTGAAGAGATCACAGCATGACCTTAACCGAACAGGAAACAGCCTTGCTGGCCAGTGCCGATGCCGTCTTCCCTGACGCTATTTCGTTTATTGAAGATATGGTGAAGACCTATCCGGTACTGGGCAAGGAACAGGCGGTTCTGCATTGTGTCGAAAAACAGCTGATCGGACTCGGTTTGCCGGTTACCCGGGTTGGCATGCATAAAGACCTGTTGAGCCAGCATGAACTCTATGTGCCAGTGGAATGGGATCACGAGCATAAGTACAATTTAGTGTCGCAGCTTAACCCCGGAGCCGATGGCAAAACGCTGGTTTTTAATGGCCATTTGGATGTGGTTCCTGCGGAACCATTTGATATGTGGACCCGGCCGCCAAATGAGCCGTGGCAACGAGACGGTTGGCTCTATGGTCGAGGCTCTGGCGATATGCAGGCCGGTGTGGCAGCAATGGTCTACGCAGTGCACGCCATTAAACATGCCGGCTTTAGCATCACGTCACCCCTTACCGTGCAAACCGTGGTCGAGGAAGAATGTTCCGGCAACGGTTCGTTAGCCTGTTTGCATCAGGGCTATGGCGGTGATTTCGTGCTCATTCCGGAACCGTTCGGCCCGACAATTTATGCCAGCCAGATTGGAACACTTTGGTTTAAAATTAGTTTGCGGGGCAAGCCGGTACACGTGCAAGCCGCCAGTACCGGTATCAACGCCATCGCAAAACTACAGCGGCTCACGCCCTGGTTGCAAGATCTTGAATCTGAACTGAATGAGAAATATCGACAGGGCCCTTATGAGAAGATTGATCATCCGTTTAATCTAAATATGGGCACTATCTCCGGTGGTAATTGGCCATCCAGTGTAGCGGCATTTGCCGAAATGGAGGGCCGAATTGGTTTTCCGCCGGGTATGACCGCCAACGAAATTATGCAGAAGGTCAGTGATACCATAGAGCAGGCTTGCCTTAAGGATTCGGCCTTTCTCGACGAAAGGCCCGTCTTGCGCTTCCACGGTTTTCGTTCAGAAGGGCACCTGGTTGACCTGGGGGATCCCGGCATCGAACTGCTATCCCAGTGTCATCACAGCCTGACCGGTGCCGATCCAGAACCCTATTGGTCTACCTGTACCACTGACCTGCGCGCCTTTCATTTCTACAATCGAACCGGTGGCACCTGCTACGGTCCAGTGGCGCAAAATATTCACGGCGTTGATGAATGTGTCAACATCGAATCCGTTCGTCATGTGCTCAAAGCCTACGTGCTCTTTATCAGCCGCTGGTGCACGCTGGAGAAATTATGAAACCTGTTTATCTGGCGCATTATCGGCGCACGGCCTTTAGCCGAGCACACCCTAAAAAAGTCGGTGTGGACGCGCTGGCAGACTGGCCAGCCGATAAACTCATGGCGCAGCTGATTGATCACAGTCTTGAGGTGTCAGGCGTTGCGCCCGATCAGGTCGATGACTTGACCTTAGGGTGCGCACTGGCGGTGAAAGAACAGTGGAGTTTTGGTGGCCGTTATCCGTTGATGCAAAGCCGCCTAGGTGATCAGGCCGCCACGCGAATGATCGATCAGCAATGTGGTTCCAGCTTAGCGGCCTTGCGTTTTGGCATGATGACCATTGCTTGTGGCGCAGCCGATATTGCGCTTGCGGGTGGTTATGAACAGATGACCCGAGTGCCAATGGGCCCCGCCCTGTTCAAAGACGGAACCCTGGGTGTGCCAACACTGCCCAAGCACAACGGCAAAGAATATGACATGAGTGTGGCCCTGAATATGGGTCTGACAGCAGAGCGATTGGCGCAGCTATCCGGCATCACCCGTGAGCAGATGGATGCATTTGCCTGCCGCTCACACCGGCTGGCATACCAAGCCGCGCAGCAAGGTTTCTTTAGCGCTGAAATTCTGCCCATAATTGTGCAAAACGCTGAGCCCTTCGCACACGATGCGTGCATTCGACCGGGCACAGAGGGAGCAGCCTTGGCCCTGTTGACGCCCGCTTTTATCGAAAACGGCGACATTACCGCCGGCAATAGCTCTGCGTTAACCAGTGGCGCCTCAATTGCTATGTTGATGTCTGAACGCGCCCTACTAGAAACTGGCGCAACGCCGTTAGCGCGTGTAATCGGTTGTGTCGATCGCGGCACACAACCTGAGCTGATGGGGCAGGGTGTCGTGCCTGCCGTGGAGCGGCTCCTGCGTCAACACCAGCTGACCTCCGCTGATATCGACCTATGGGAAATCAATGAAGCTTTCAGCATCGTGCCACTTTACGCCCAGAAAAAGCTGTCCATTGCCGACGAGCGATTGAATATTCATGGCGGTGCCTTGGCTCTTGGTCACCCACTGGGTGCAACCGGTGTGCGCTTGGCCGGCACTCTGGCGCGATCGTTGCAGGTTACCGGCGGTCGTTACGGCATTGCAGCGGCCTGTATTGGTGGTGGACAAGGCATTGCAATGCTGATTGAGCGCGTCTGACTTGGACAACCGATTGATAGATTCGAAGATCCCAAAAACAAGAAGAAATAAACAGGAGGTGACCGTATCAAAAACCAAGAAAGTTATAAAAATTAAAGATCATTAACCAGTGCAATAAGTATTGATGCGTAGTAGTGTGCATTAGTTAGTAACAATAAACTAAACAGGAATAAAAATAATATGAAAGCATTTACTAAAAAATTATCTATAACCCTTGCTGCCGCAGCAGTAATTGCAAGCGCAGTTGTTATGCCGGCGCAGGCTCGTGATTTAGACGAAATTCGTGGAGACGTGTTACAGGTAGTCAACTCTGGTGCATATCCGCCATTCAGCTTTGTCAATACACAGGGTGAATTGATCGGCTTTGATGTCGATGTTGCGAAGGCATTGGCTGAAAAAATGGGCGTAGAGGTTAACGTACAATCATCCCCTTGGAATGGTATTATCGCTGCTATGGTCGGTGGTCGTTTTGATGCTTGTATTTGCAGCATGAGCGATACAGAAGAACGCCGCAAGGCCGTTACCTTTACCGATTCCTACTACAGTGCTGGCCTAGCAGTTTGGGTGCAAGATAGCACCAATGATGTCAAAAGCATCGCAGACTTTGCTGGCAAGCGTGTTGGTTCTACTCTAGGTGAAACTGGCAATCAGTGGGCAGTGGAGAAATCTGAGGGCAATTGGCGCAATCAGACCTTTCAAGGATTACCTGACATGATGAATGGCCTGACCACTGGCCGTATTGATATCATGATCGCGGATGACGTGCCGGTCATGGTTGCCATTCGTGAAAACAATACTAAGATCAAAATGGTAAATGTCGGTGAGTTACCGCGCTACCCTGCTGCTATTTCCATTCAACAAGGCAAGCCTCAGTTGCTCGCGGCGCTGAATACTGCCTTAGCAGAAATCAAAGCCGATGGCACTTACCAGTCTATTGTTGACGAGTGGATTGGTAAAGGCGCTAACATCGAGTAAAGGTGAACAAGGGGTGAACCCATTGCAACCAATGCACAAGGTTACACCCCTTTGGTCAACGCGTTGAACGGTTGCGCGCATCGCGCGCACCTGTTCACGCTAGCTAAAACATTATCCGTCATTGGTCATCGCCCCCCCCTGTTGTATCACTGACAAAATAAAAAGGTTAGGCCATGGATTTCAATTTAATGGTCGAGATCACGCCCCTGTTGATCAAGGCGGCTTGGATCACGGTCGATATCTCCGTACGTTCATTGTTTTTTGGATTCTTTGTTGCTTGCGGGCTGGTGTTCTTACAATCCTTTCGCTTTGCACCCATTCGTTGGTTCGCCCGTGGCTATATTAGCGTGATTCGCGGAACACCTTATTTCGTTCAACTGCTGTTGGTGTTTTATGGTGGTCCTAGTATTGGCTTCAGGCTTGACCCTATCACCTGTGGTGTCTTCGTTGGCGCTTTTAATATTGGTGCTTATATGAGTGAGGCAATCCGCGGCTCTATCGCGTCAGTGGATAGTGGTCAGGCCGAAGCTGCAAGATCATTAGGATTTGGCAGAGCGCAAACCTTACTGTCTATCGTGTTGCCTCAAGCCGCGGCTCTGATGATTCGTTCTGTTGGTGTGTTGGCCATAGTCGTGGTTAAAAACTCCTCACTGGTTTCCATTATATCGGTGGTTGAGTTAACGTATCAGGCGCAGCGCTTGATAGGTTCGACCTATAAACCTCTCGAGATTTTCACCCTCAGTGCGTTGATGTATATCATCATAGTCTATGCGGTGATGGGAATTATCGAATTAGCCTATCGTCGCGCAATGCGCTACACAACCCTATAGAGGGGTCGCAGAAATGGAATTTGATTTTACGCCGGTATTTACCTACTTTCCCACCTTACTGAAAGGTCTAGGCGTGGGCACTCTGGTGGCCATCGTCGTTGCATTTATGTCTATTGTAGGTGGACTGTTAGTAGCGGTGATATCCGTTTATGTCAATAAAGTTGTGAGCTGGCCTCTGCGGTTTTTTATCTGGCTATTCATGACAACGCCGCTATTGCTGCAACTTTACTTCTTGTATTTTGGCCTTGGCGAATGGATTCTAATTCCGGCCATAATGGTTGGTATTCTTGGACTCGGTTTTCACTATATGGCTTACAATGCCGACATATTTATTGCCACTATTAAGTCAGTATCCGATGGTCAGTATGAAGCGTCACGCTCTCTCGGCTTCGGGCATGCGGCCACCATTTTTTACATTATTATGCCTCAGGCCTTTATTCGTTCGGTTCCGCAACTGGGCAACAATATGATCTTGATGGTGAAAGATACGTCAGTCTTATCCGCCATTGGTGTGGCTGAACTGGTCTATGCTTCGCAGTATGCGATCAGTGTTTCATTTCGGCCATTTGAGTTTTTCATCGTTATCGCCGTGATGTATTACCTTGTTAATATTTTTATGGAGCTCGGCCAGGCTTGGTTGGAGCGGTCGACGGCGTATCGTCGCTAAACATAACCGATTATAGAAAAGGGTTGGATAACAAATGACCACTAAAAATCAAACCGAAATTCCGATGGTCGAAATCCGTAATGTTTACAAACGTTTTGGTGATTTGGAAGTTTTAAAAGGCATTGACCTGACGGTTAATCGCGGCAAAATCATTTCCATTATAGGTCCTTCCGGCTCTGGCAAAAGCACTTTACTGCGCTCGGTGAACCATCTTGAAGTCATTGACAAAGGCTCAATTCTTTTTAATGGCGAAAAGGTTAATCGGCCTGATCTGAAAGGCCTAGCATTTGAACGGCACATCAATCATATTCGCCAGAACATGGGCATGGTGTTCCAACACTTCAATCTTTTTCCGCATCTATCAACGATCGACAATGTCACCTTGGCGCCTCGCAAGCTAAAAGGCATGGATGCAAAAAAGGCCCGCGAATGGGGTATGGAATTGCTGGACAGAGTAGGGCTTTCAGGCAAAGCGGATGTATTTCCCAATTGGCTGTCAGGCGGACAAAAGCAGCGAGTGGCGATCGCCCGAGCGCTGGCGATGGAGCCTAAGGTTATGCTCTTTGATGAGGCTACGTCAGCCCTGGATCCGGAGCTTGTCGAAGAGGTTAACTTGGTCATGCGCAGTCTGGCCGAAGAACATATGACCATGTTGATCGTGACACATGAAATGGGATTTGCACGCGATGTTTCAGACTGGGCCATGTTCATGGATGGCGGCGTTGTTGTTGAAGAATGCGCCCCTGAGAAGCTGTTCAGTAATCCAGATCAGGAGCGCACACAGAACTTTTTGCGCAAACATCTTCGCACCTGATTGCAAGGTGTGGAGGCTTCTGATAAGAATATTTGTACCCGGTCAGCTGTTAATTAATACAAACAAAGAGCGCACCAGAAGCTTCCTGAGGAGGCTTTTGTAACAATTAGAAGGTGTAAAATAAATGAGAACGTTATCAGCTGAAAACATTACCTACCTCACGGAAGTTCGACAGTCATTGCACCAACGGCCTGAGATTTCTGGTGAAGAAAAACAAACAGCAGCGCGGATTATTCAGGAACTGAAACAAGCCGGCGCAGATCAGATCTGGGAAAACTTGGGCGGTTATGGCGTTGCGGCAGCTTTCAGTGGTGCGCAGGCAGGACCGACGGTATTGTTTCGCTGCGAGTTAGATGCGCTACCCATAACAGAGCAGTCTACTTTGTCGTATTGTTCTGAAATAGACGGTAAGGCGCATCTGTGTGGCCACGACGGACATATGTGCATTGTCTTAGGCGTGGCACTAGGGCTAGTAGAAAGGCCGACTCACGGCCGGGTAATTCTGTTATTTCAACCGGCAGAGGAAACAGGTTTTGGTGCGCAAGCGGTTATTAATGATCCAAGATGGCCAGAAATTCGTCCCGATTATGCCTTTGCTTATCACAATGTACCGGGTAGGCCGTTAGCGGAAATCGGTGTGCATGTTGGCACCGCGACCTGTGCATCACGGGGCATGCAAATTATTTTTCATGGTAAAAGCTCACATGCGGCTGCACCGGAAGACGGCGTTTCACCCGCAGCCGCAATGGCTGACTTAATGCTTAAAATACCGAGGCTGGGTTCGGGCAATATTACCGATGCAGATTTCAGTCTAAGTACCCTAACCCATGCTCGTTTGGGTAGGCCCACCTTTGGTGTCGCCCCGGGTGAAGGTGAATTACGTGTTACTCTGCGCAGTAGGACGAATGAACGCATGGATGAAATGATTGCGACAATACAGGCAATGCTTGATGAGATAGCGTCTCCGCTTAAAACTGAAATATTTTGGCATGATGTATTTCCGGCAGCAACGAATAGTTTAGATGCTACCGACATTGCGAAAAACGCAGCGAGCGCGAGAAAGATGGACATCCATGAAATGCAGAATCCTATGAAATGGTCCGAAGATTTTGGCCACATAGGGTTGGATGGTGCGAGCGCCACGATGTTATTTTTAGGCGCTGGAATTGATCAACCTCAGTTGCACAATCCAGACTACGATTTTCCAGATGCGTTGTTGGTAGTGGGTGCTGAGTTACTACTTGAAATTATCGACAAAACGCTTGGTTCTGGGGCGGATTAAGGTTATGGATTTTGACACAGTAGAAACATCCTGGTGTGAGATATTTCCTGACCGAATTGCCAATAACCTGCGCTTGGCGAAAGGGCTTTTACCGGACAATGCAGAGTTTTGTGCTGTTTTAAAGGCAGATGCCTACGGCCATGGTATCGCTACAGTCGTCCCTATAATCTGCGCGCAAAATGTTAAGTACATTGGCATTACCTCGAATGCAGAGGCTCGTGCTGTTCGCAACGCGGGCTTTAAGGACACTCTAATACGAGTGAGGTCTGCGACCCGCAGTGAAATAGAAGGCGCGCTACCGGACAGAGTTCAAGAGCAGGTGAGTACACTCTATGCGGCCCAAGCATTGCTTGATTTTGGCCTGGCAGAAGGGGTTCATCTTGCCCTTAATGCGGGTGGTATGTCGCGAGACGGACTTGAACTGTCGGGCATTGATGGTCGTCAAACCTGCCTGGATATTATAGAACTGATAGGCGAGCGTATCGTTGGAATTTGCACGCAT
>JBLHFL010000058.1:0-9800 GCA_047618105.1 Granulosicoccus sp. | reverse complement strand
GATCCAGCAGATTATTCCGCCGGATGAGTCCGTTGCCGAACAAAAGGGTGAACAGTGGATCGTCAAATGGCAAAACCAATGGCTGCCTTTTAAGGAAATGCACAGCGCCCTCGGATTGACGCCCTACGCCTATAAAACTGGGGCTATACGCCATCCCCTGCTGTTAATAGACTTCCAAAACAAGACCGTGGCAGTGGCCATTGACCGGCTGCAAAACAGTTTTGAACTGGTGCTGAAATCGCTTGGCCACTATGTGCCAAGCATCGCGGGCTTATCGGGCATCACTCAGACCGGCGATGGTCTGTTGATGCCGGTATTAAGTGTCGAAGCGCTGCTCGAGCGCGGCACTTCCGGCCTGGGGGTCGGTTCAATCGCGCCCGCCGCGGCGAGCGAGCGCCAAACGATCCTGGTGGTAGACGATTCACTGAGTCAGCGCAATGCCCTAAAACTGCTGTTGGTCGATTCCGGTTTCGATGTACAGACCGCAACCGATGGCATCGATGCGCTCGAGAAAGTGCGTTTGGAGCTGCCAGCGGTCATGCTGGTGGATATGGAAATGCCCCGTATGAACGGCCTGGAACTGACTCAGGCGATCAAAAGCCAGAGCGCCACCAGCCATATCCCGATTGTGATGATCACCTCGCGCTCCCAGATCAAGCACCGTCAGCAGGCCAAGGCCGCCGGTGTGGACGACTATCTGACCAAACCATTCAATGAGAACGAGGTGGTTGATACAGTGCTGGCACTGCTGGCCCAGTTACCCACTGCGGTGCCGGGTGATCGGCCTTGAACGCCTATATGGGGATCCGTTTTGGCGTTCTCTATTTGGCCCTGCCGGGTGACCAAATTAGTCAAATCAATCTACCCAATGATCTGCATCGGCACCTTAATATGCCCTATATCACCTTGGCAGAGCGGCGCATACCGGTGCTCCAGGTCGATGAGCAGTTGAGCCAGGTCAGCGCCGCCGACTCACTCGCGACTGCTAATACTCACTATATCATCAGCCTGGCCTATGCCGATGCCAGCGGGGCGCTGATCACCCGCTTCGCATTGCAGGTCGACGCTGTACAGAAGCTGGGAGAGCTGGAGCATTACCCCATACCGATACTAATGCAGCGGCCCAACAGTCCCCTGCTCGGCCTATTTACCGATCAAGCCAAACAACCGGGCTTCGTCACCGACGTACAGGCCCTGGAACGCTTTTTCAATCACCTAATTGAGACCCCTCGCGATGACCACGACTACCCTTTGGCGGGTTGAGCTCGATCACCCGCTGGCCCTATTGGAACCCTCGGTGGTTGAGCTGGTCATCGATGGTAAGGAACTACGGGTGCCCTATTGCCATCCGCTGTTGCAATCTTTGCTTTGGTGGCGCGGCCAGTGGATTCCCGTTCTCCGCACCACTGGCCATAGCCCGACACTGCTGGTCATGAGAGCGCTAAATCGCCCCGACTGTCCCTATATAGCTTTGGCGATGGCCAAGGCCCCGCAACGATGCACGGTGACCGATCGGGCCTTTGCCCCGGCATTGCCGCTAGATGCTGCGGATGCTCAATCACCCTGGCATCAATGCGCACTCTCGGCGGTCGATATCGAATCCCGTATCGTGCCGATCATCGACCCAGCCCTATGTCTGAACGAAGCCTTTCTCGAGGGGCTCGTGACCGCATAGCTATAGAGTTAATAAAGCGCGTGCCTCGTTGCGATTCTAGGGCTGATCAGTCCGTCACTCGATGCAGAACCTAAAACGCAGGCATAAAAAAAGCGCCAAACGGCGCTTTTGAGACCGAATACCTACCGTTATTCCGGCAAGGCACCCAATACCTTAGCTTTGATCTCGGTTACCGAACCGACACCCTCAATATACAGATAGGCTGGGGCGGCACTGCCGTCCTGTTCGGCCCAACTGCTGTAATACTCAACCAATGGCTTGGTCTGCTCATGATAGACATCAAGACGATGTCGCACGGTGGCCTCTTCATCATCTTTACGCTGAATCAATGATTCACCGGTCAGATCATCCAATCCGGCCTGTTTTGGCGGATTGTGCTGCACATGATAGATGCGGCCAGAGGCCTCATGGACGCGACGGCCGCTCAAACGGGCAATGATTTCGGCATCGGCGACATCAAAATTAATCACCGCATCGATGGCAACACCCTGGGTCTTCAACGCATCCGCCTGCGGGATCGTGCGTGGAAAGCCATCGAACAGGCAACCATTGACACAATCGGCATCTTGAATTCGTTCTTTAATCAGCCCGATAATAATGTCATCCGACACCAAACCGCCCTGATCCATAATGGTTTTGGCCTGAATCCCAAGAGGTGTACCTGCTTTTACTGCTGCACGTAACATGTCACCGGTCGATATCTGTGGAATTGAATACTTCTCACAAATAAATTGAGCTTGTGTACCTTTACCAGCACCAGGTGCCCCGAGCAAAATAATACGCATTAACTACGTACTCCTCTTTCAATTACGTTTTGGCGGCCGCAGCTTGTTAACTGTTTAATTTCCAAGCAAAAAGTGCCACCAACTTATTTTAGGCCGGCGTACTTTACCTTTGCACCCCCTTAGATACAACTTATGAAGGGCTTAGGTAGGTACTGAAAACCATATACTCGGTATGGCGTAACCCGAACCTGCCTGACTCAGGCACGCCATTACTGGCTCTAAGGCCCAAACCTAACCGGTATTGCGCATCCCGGCGGAGATGCCCGCCATGGTCACCTTGAGAGCCTGTTCCAGGATTGGGTCGATTTCCCCGGCTTTGCGCTCCCGCTTAAGCAGTTCGGCCTGCAAATAGTTTAAGGGATCGGTATAGGGACTGCGCACATGGATCGACTGCGCCAGTAACGGGTCCGATTCCAGCAACCGCGTCTGACCCTTGAGCTGGTTAAGCAAGAGCTCACAGCGCTTCAGGTCGGCACGTAACTGGGTACCCAAACTGTGGTACTCCGGCGCTACCAATTGCTGTTCGTAATAGGCTGCGATCGAACCATCGGCCTTACCCACGACCATTTCCAATAGATCCAAATAGGCGGTGAAAAACGGCCAATCGCGGATCATCTCGGCCAGTGTTTCCGGTTCCTGCTCTAGGGCATGTTGCAGCGCCTGCGGGGCCCCTAACCAGGCTGGCAAGTTGAGGCGAACTTGCATCCAGGCAAACACCCAGGGAATCGCGCGCAGGCTCTCAATGCCTCCACCGGCCTTACGTTTGGCCGGCCGACTGCCCAAGGCGAGCTTGCCCAATTCCTGCTCGGGCGTGAGCGAGCGGAAATATGGCACAAAACGGGGGTCTTCACGCACCACCTGACGATAGTGCTGCAGACTCTGATCCGACATCTGTTCGATCAGGTCGCGCCAAGCCTGTTTAGGGGCTGGGTTGGGCTCCATGGTCGCGCGCATGGTCGCGGCAACATAGATGGCCAAACTGCGGATCGCCACGCGCGGCAAACCAAACTTATAGCGGATCATCTCGCCCTGTTCGGTTACTCGGATCTTACCCGGCACCGAGCCCGGCGGTTGCGACGCCATAGCCTTTTCAACCGGACCACCGCCACGACCGACTGTGCCGCCGCGACCGTGAAACAACATCATCGAGATAGTGCGTTTATTCGACAATTCGACCAGCGCTTCCTGGGCCTTGTATTGGGCCCAGGTGGCGGTTATTTTGCCGGCATCCTTAGCCGAGTCGGAATAGCCAATCATCACCGTCTGCTTGGCGCCACTGTATTGGGTATACCAGGGGTTCGACCAGAGCGCTTCCATGACCCGAGGAGCCCGATCGAGATCGGCTAGGGTTTCGAACAGCGGCACGATGGGCACGTTCCAGGTGACCCCGCTTTCACGCAGTAACAGCGCCACGGCCAGGACATCGGACGGCTGCTGGGCCATCGAAATAATGTAATGCGACAGGGTTTCGGCCGGCTCATTGGCCACCACGGTACAGGTGTTCAATACTTCAAGGGTGTCGGCACTGGGTTGCCAATTACGCGGTACCAAAGGGCGTTTGTTATTCAGCTGCTCATAGAGAAAGGCTTGACGCTGGGCTTCATCCCAGGCTTCGTAGTCGCCCAGACCCACATGCGCAACGATTTCATGCAGTGCTTTGACGTGCCGTTCACTGTCCTGGCGTACGTCTAGCGGCACTAGATTAATGCCAAAACACTGGACCCGGCGAATGGTGTCGAGCAGTTCGCCGTCGGCGACCCGATGCAGGCCCACCTTGGTTAGGGCGTCGTAACAGGCACTCAAAGGCTCGAGCAGTTCGGCTTTGGACAGGATTGGAATCTCTTTATTGATGCCGGTGTCGTTCAACTGCGCTTCGGTCCAGCGCAGCGTCGCCATAAGGCGATCGCGAATCTGGTGCATACAAACGCGATAAGGCGTTTTTGAGCCCTGCCCATAGCTCGCACGGAAGTCCTCATCGGCCACATCCATACTCAGGCGGGCGGCCAATTGATTGATATCCCGCAGATACAAATCGGCGGCCATCCAGCGGCCTAGCAGTATGACTTCTTTGGTCACCGCATGGGTCACATTGGGATTGCCATCGCGATCGCCGCCCATCCAGGAATAGAAATGAAAGGGGCAGATGTCTTTGGCCAAACTCTGGCCCGTGGTGCGGCGGGCCACCGCATCGAGTTCACGGAGAAAATCGGGCACCGCGCTCCACAAGGAATTCTCAATCACCGCGAAACCCCATTTCGCTTCATCGACCGCCGACGGGCGCTCATCGCGCACTTCATCGGTGTACCAGACCTCATCGATGGTCGAGCGTAGGCGCTCCTTGATTTGGTCGATTTCATAACGGAACAGGTCGGTGCGCGATAAATCGCGCAATGCGTTGGAGACGTTCTCGTATTTACGAATAAGGGTGCGGCGGGTAATCTCGGTGGGATGGGCGGTCAACACCAGTTCGATATTGAGCTCGTTTAGTACCTTAGCGACCTCAGCCTTGCCGTGTTTTTCGGCAATTTGGGCTAGGGTATCTTCCAGAACATCCCGCTTATCAGACTCGGCACTGGAGAAAAACTGCTGTTCGGCAATGTTGGCCAAGTTCAGGAACTGGTTAAAGGCGCGCGCGATCGGCAAAATATCCTTGTCTTCCAGCGCTGACATCACGTTGATTAAGGGTTGAGCGTCGGCATCATCGGCTTTATTGACCTGTTTACCGAGATTGCGGATCTCTTCGACCTTGCGAAACAGCTGGGGCCCGTGGTTCTCCAGCAGGGTGTCGCCGAGCAACTCACCGAGCATGCGCACATTTAAACGTAGGGTATCGGGTATAACGGTCATAGTTGAAAACTCCATTGCGCTCTAGTATTGCGCTCAGTCGGCATGCTAAGAAAAAGTTCAACAGCCCGCAATAGCGGGCTCCCTGAGAAAATCGAACCGACTAGGCGACTCTCGTCCCCTGTCGGTCGGCCATCACTTGATTAAATCGCGCACATCCACGGCGCTCATTCCGGCGCTCAAAATGGCCTGAATGCCAATATCGGTATCTTCAAAGGCGACACACCGTTCTGGCGCCACATTCAGGTGCAGGGCCGCCGCCAAAAAAACATCTGGGGCCGGCTTATGATGGGCGACATCATCGGCCGTCACCAGGGCATCAAAATAATGCGCCAGTTGCAATTGACCGAGCAGCATCTCTGCTCCGGCCCGACTACTGCCGGTAGCGATGGCCAGCGGCTTATTACCATAAAACTGCTGCACGATGGCCAGGGTTTCTGCAATTGGCGTCGCCTCTGACATCAACGTTCGAGACAAATTCTCTTTCATCGCTTTGGCCGCCGCTATATCAATCTCCAGGCCCGCTTCAGAAGATAGGATCTGCAGCGTTTCAAATGTGGGCACGCCGCCGAGCTGATAAAATCGTGGCCTGGAGAAGGGCAGCCGATAGTGCTCGGCAACCTGCTGCCAGGCGATATAATGCAGGGGCATGGTATCGACTAGGGTACCGTCCATATCGAAGATTAGGGCGTCGGCCTGGGCCAAACGTTGCTGCAGTTCGGGAGTGAGCATCATAGAGTCTGTTCATTTATACGAAGCAAATAGAATATCACGCTTGCTAGGGAATGAAATTTCTGGAACCGCAACGCAACCTTGCACAGGGTGATGACTAGAATGAATGCACATAAAACGGGCCCGATGCGTCTGCAAGAGGGCCCTTTTTGATTAAGGCTGGAAGGCTTATTCGATCAGGGCATCAACCGGTTGATTCTTAGATCCATCTATATAGGTCCCGTCGAAGACCTCATCGATGCTCGGTTGAATCAGGCCCTGGCCACCGCCTAAGGTTTCGATGCGCAATTCCCAGATGCCATTCATACGCCGCTTAATGAGTGCGCTGGACTGGTCTCGAATTATCGTTGGCCGCAAGATAATCAACAGATTGGTTTTCTCTTTCTTGGTCGATTTGGACTTAAACAGATTACCGATGATCGGCAGATGGCCCAATACTGGCACCCGGCTCTCAAATTCGGTAATCCGATCTGAAATCAACCCGCCCAAGACGATGGTCGCGCCATCATTGACTAAAACCTCAGTTTTCACCTGGCGTTTACTGGTCACCAAATCGACTGCACCGGCGGTATTCTCTCCTATCAAGGATTCGACCGTCTGATCGACCTCAAGCCGAATCGAACCATTCTGTTGCACGTGTGGAATCACCGAGAGGGTGGTGCCGACATCCTGCCGGTTAATGGTAAAGGGGTTGTCGGTCGTGCCGCTGCCGCCGGTCTTAAAGGGTACAGAGCTGCCTACTGTGATAAAGGCTTCACTGTTGTCGAGCGTCATTACACTGGGCGTCGACAACAGGTTGGTGTTACTTTCAGATTCCAATGCTTGGATAATCAAACCAAAATTAGCCGTTTTGCCGAAGGGATCTGCCAAGGCGAGGAAACCGCCGGTTGGTACCTGGCTGATGGCCCCAAGGGCCGAACCAGTGGTTGTTACCGCCGCACCGACACCGGTTGCGAGTTGTCCCAGGGAACCGCCAGCGATGCTCGAACTTGACGAAGCAAACGGTAGACCGTCAGCAACTCGCTCCGGGTTTGTCGCCCATTGCACACCCAATGCATCCCCATTACTGCCGGTCACCTCGACAATGGCTGCTTCGATAAGTACCTGATCCCGGGTAATATCAAGCTGGGCGATGATGGCTTCAATCTCACTCAGTTCAGAGGGTTCGGCGCGCACAATTAGGGCATTTTGATCTTCATCGGCGAGAATGGATACCGGCTGGCTCGGCGGCTCACCCTGCCCGCCCTGCACG
This sequence comes from Granulosicoccus sp., assembly GCA_047618105.1. Classification (GTDB taxonomy): domain Bacteria; phylum Pseudomonadota; class Gammaproteobacteria; order Pseudomonadales; family Natronospirillaceae; genus Reinekea. The sequence goes on along the minus strand of JBLHFL010000058.1, from coordinate 2,512 downwards.
GCTCCAGGAGCGGCAATACCTTTGAGAATTTCGGCCATTTTCTTTGCATCGGCATTATTCAGAAAGATAACCTTATAGGAGGTGTTCTCTTCGGAGGGCGTATCAAGTTTTTGGATCAGTTCGACAATCTGTGCTCGAGAGTCGGATTCACCCTTGATGATAATTCGATTACTGCGCTCATCGCCCACCAACAACACCCCTCGGTTGGAACCGGAGCTTGAACGAGCACCCTGATTACCAGCCACCACCGCCGCGGGGGAAATACGTTCCAGCAGGGTAATCATGCCACCGACCCAGGCATGCTTTAGGTTGACCACCTCTATTTCTTCGCTGCCGGCCTTATCGAGTAGATCGATGATTTCCGATAGCCGCTCGATATTGGTAGCCCGATCCGCGACAATCAAGACATTGGCGGACGGCACACCAGCTAAATGGCCGTATTTGGCCACCATGGGCCGCAATATGGGCACCAGCTCCATTGCCGACGCGTTTTGAATGGGGAACACCCGGGTAATGATGTCTTCACCGACCCGCCCGCCCGTAGTTTCAACGTCGATACCGGCAGACTTGATGTCGGACTGACCGATGATTTTGACCACATCACCCGCCACCACAGCAGAGAAGCCGTATACTTCCAACGTCGCCAAGAAGGTTTCATAGATCTGTGACTCGGTCATTTCCCGCTCTGAGACCACCGTCACCTTGCCCCGAACACGCGGGTCGATAATAAAGGTCTTGCCGGTAACCTTAGCGACCAGGTCGATCACTTCCTTAATTTCGGCATCCTGCATATTCAGAGTGTATTTTTGCGCGGTAGCGGCAAATACCAATGATGCCAAACAAAGGCAGCAGACTACCAAAGCCAATCGAACCTGAGCGAACAGAGCCATGTTCTTTACCTTTTAATATGTCGGAATGGTTTGATAGATAGTAAAAGCACGGGAACCACGGCGAATTTGAATTTTTATTTCGCCGCCCACCTGCAGTACCTGATTCAGTAAAACCTGGTCATTTTGGATATTGCCGACTGGCATGTCGTTTACCGAGGTCACAACATCCCCCGGCCGCAACCCCACCATTTGCAGTTGCCGAGCTTGCCGGGTCACCTGATAGCCTTCGGCCGAGGGCTCCAGGCCCATTTCAGCTACAAAACCTTCTGGGTCTTCGTTCGCACGTCGATTGACGTATTCGACCATGCCTTGAACCTGAGCTTGCAGATCGGCACCATTTGCCACTTCGGCATTGGCTTGTGACAGGGCTTCACGGAAGGATTCGGCTGGCGCAGGAAGGCTATTCTCATTTGGATTAACCGATTGCAGGATAGCATCACTAGACACCTGCTCATATCTGAGGATTTCGAATTGACCCCGACGATCGAGCACAACCCGATCGCCAAACACCTCGGCCAACAAAGCCTGTCCGAAAATATCTTCACCCACACCGAACACTCGACCCGACCCGCGACCCTCGCCGATAACGGCGAAGCCCTGGCCATCGCCACGGGCCATAACACCCTGGAGCGTTAAATTAAGTTTGGTTTCTGGCACATCGATGGCCGGTGTCTCGCCGACTTCTTCGACGTCCGCGACCGCACCGAAAAACTCTCGGCTGCCGATCGTGCGGCTAATTTCCAGCCAGTCTTGACCTGGACTTGAACCATCACTGGCAACCGGAACAACTCTGGCGGCGACTAGGGGCTCAATGGGCAGTAGCAACATCCAGGTAATTTGGGCCAGCCCAATGCCGCAAGCAATAACCAACAACGCCACCAGCCAGCCCTGCAAAGGCCGCCAAACCCCGATGAGTCGAGCTTTAATATCCATTAAAACACCTGCTGAGAGATATCGAACAGGGTAGTGCCGTTGCCGGGGACGCGAATGGTCATATCGTCAGCTAACGAGCGCTGAACGGTCAGGGTTGCCAGACCAGACGGGGTCAGGGACATATTCATATAATTCTCTTGACGCTCGCCCTGCACCCCTAGGGTCCAGCCTTGGTCGTCCGAGGCCAACAGCCCAAACAGAGTCGGTACCTGATAATTCTGTACGGTTCCGCCCATGGGTATGCCTACGGGCCCCCCGGACCAGGTGATGGCCCCATTCAACCCTCCCAATTGCTTGCCCCACCCAACCTCAGCATAGACCGAGTCCAACTGCAGACGGCCGGATAGGCTTGCCTTGTAGGTTTTGTAAATCGGCGCGAATAGGGTGTCGTCGAGGTGACCTGATATATCCTTGACGACCAAACCGGCGGGCTTAACCAACAGTGTACCCTTTACGGACATTTGAGGATTTTGGAGACTGACCTGAACCGGCAGTTTGAGCGACAACAAACCGAGGAATTGCACGTCCCAGTCTACGTTGGCGTAACCGATGGGCTTCCAGCGCACCAGCGCACCACCCTGCCATAAGCTGCCGCTGGTTTCTTCTAGCGTTACGCCCAGGCTCGCAAGCCTGGGCGTAACCAATGGTACTAACCATTGTAGCGGAGTTAAAAACCCCAACGCTAGACA
>JBLHFL010000057.1:0-9809 GCA_047618105.1 Granulosicoccus sp. | reverse complement strand
GCCAGCATGGTCGCCATATTCGGCTTGATCATGCCCGAACCCTTGGCGATACCGGTCACGCTAATGGTTTCATTGCCATATTCGAACTGTCGACTGGCACCCTTATGGCGTGTGTCGGTCGTTAAGATACCTTGTGCTGCATCGTGCCAGTTGTCTGTGGCTAGTGTGGCTAGGGCATTAGGCAAGCCATTGGCCAGAGCTGTCATGGGCAGGTATTCACCGATCACACCGGTTGAAAAGGGCAATACCTGTTCGGGGTCAACCGATTTGTGCGCCGCCAAACGGGTACAGGTTTCCCGAGCGTCATCGAGACCCTGTTGACCCGTGCCGGCGTTCGCGTTGCCCGTATTGATCACCAAAAAACGAGTAGCCTTGTCGGTGCTTAAATGCTCTTTACAGATTTGCACCGGGGCCGCACAGAAGGCGTTTTGGGTAAAGACCGCCCCGATTGTTGAACCCGGTGACAATTCAAAAATCACCAGATCGCGCCGACCGACGACCTTGATCCCGGCGCAGCCGACACCAATGGTAATGCCCGCTATGGGCGCTAACGTGCCCGTAAATCCTTCACCTACCGCCATATCCGCTACCGCCCTAATGGGACTAAAGTGGGTACTAGACCCGGCCTAATTCAATTTGCCATGGCATTGCTTGTACTTTTTGCCAGACCCGCAAGGGCAGGCCTCGTTGCGACCGACCTTCTGAGTGCTACGCACCGGCTCGAGGCTCGATTGAGCACGGGCCTTGTCGGCGCTAAGCGCAGACGCCTGGGCGTTATCGAACTTCATCCGAGCTTTAGCAGCCTCTTGGCGCCGTGCGGCTTCCTCTTGCACCTCTTCCGGCGAGCGGACCTGCACCAAAGACAGATATTTCACTGTTTGGAACTTCACTTCGGACAACATGTTCTGAAACAACTCGAAGGATTCACGCTTGTACTCTTGTTTCGGGTTCTTCTGAGCATAGCCGCGCAAATGAATACCCTGGCGTAAGTGATCCATATTGTAGAGGTGTTCTTTCCAATGCTGATCGAGTACCTGCAACATGACCTGTTTTTCAAACTGGCGGAAGTTGCTCTCCCCGACAACCGTTTCCTTGTTCTGGTAGGCCTTGGTCAATTCGCTGATTATGCGCTCACGGATGGCGCCCTCAAGCAAATTTTCGTCTTCATCTAGCCAGGTCTGAATGGCCAAACGAGAACCGAGCTCGGCTTGTAGCTCCCGCTCCAGCCCCTCAATATCCCACTGCTCAGGAATACTACTGGGCTCAATATGGTTATCGATCAGCTGATTGGTCACATCGAGCCGGATCTTTTCGATGATTTCCCGGATATCTTCGGCGATCATTAGTTCATCGCGCTGCTGGTAGATGACGGTACGCTGATCGTTGGCCACATCGTCATATTCGAGTAACTGTTTGCGAATATCAAAGTTACGGTTTTCCACCTTGCGTTGGGCTTTTTCGATGGCGTTGGAGACCATCTTAGCTTCAATCGGCTCACCTTCGCCCATGCCCAACTTACTGAACATGTTTTTCATACTCGGTGGCATAAAGATGCGCATCAGATTGTCATCGAGTGACAAGAAGAAACGGGATGAGCCCGGATCGCCTTGGCGACCGGCGCGTCCGCGCAGTTGATTATCGATACGGCGAGATTCGTGCCGCTCCGTGCCGATAATATGCAAGCCACCTGAATCCTTAACCGCCTGCTGACGAGCCGCCCATTCTTGCCGCGCGGTAGCCAGTTCCGCCTCGCTGGCGCCCTCCAGCTTCGCCAGTGCCGCGTCGAGGTTGCCGCCTAAAACGATATCGGTGCCTCGGCCAGCCATGTTGGTGGCGATAGTCACAGAACCGGCCATACCGGCCTGAGCGATAACTTCAGCCTCGCTTGCATGCTGTTTGGCATTAAGCACGTTGTGCTTCATACCGGCTTTGTCCAGGGCGAGAGAAATACGCTCCGATGCCTCGACCGAGGCAGTACCGACCAAGACCGGACGTTGCTCGACAACGATCTTTTTAATTTCTTCGATAACCGCGGCGTATTTATCAACCTCACTGAGGTAGACCAGGTCATTGGCGTCTTTACGCACCACGGTCTGATTGGTCGGGATAACCACAACATCCAAGCCGTAAATTTCTCGCAACTCGAACGCCTCGGTATCGGCGGTGCCGGTCATGCCCGACAACTTTTCGTAGAGACGGAAATAGTTCTGAAAGGTGGTGGAGGCCAGGGTCTGGTTCTCTTTTTGAACCGACAAGTCTTCTTTGGCTTCGACCGCCTGGTGCAAACCCTCACTCCAGCGCCGCCCGGGCATGGTACGACCGGTGTGTTCATCGACAATAACAACCTGGTCTTCCTGGACGATGTAATCGACGTCCTTATGAAACACATGATGAGCGCGAACGCCCGCCATGACGTGATGGAATAGAATGAGGTTGGTGGGCGAGTAGAGACTTTCGCCCTCAGGTAACAAGCCGGCTTTGATCAACAGCGCTTCAACCTTCTCGTGGCCGGCTTCGGTCAATTCGACACTGCGTTGCTTCTCATCGATGATAAAATCGCCGGCGACTTCCGGCTGACTCTCGACCTCGGCGTAGCCGCGCGTCAATTCGGGGATTAACTTGTTTACTTCAATGTAGCGAGCACTGGAATCCTCTGCGGCACCCGAAATGATCAACGGGGTCCGGGCTTCATCGATCAAAATCGAATCCACTTCATCGACGACTGCAAATCCGTGACCACGTTGAAACTTGTCTTCCATGCGAAAAGCCATGTTATCGCGTAGATAATCGAAGCCAAATTCGTTATTAGTACCGTAAGTGATGTCGGCGAGATAGGCCTGACGCTTTTCGACCGGGTCTTGCTGATTAACCACCACACCGACACTTAGGCCGAGGGCGTTGTAGAGCGGGGTCATCCACTGGGAATCGCGCCGTGCCAAGTAATCATTAACCGTAATGATGTGCACGCCCTTACTGGGCAAGGCATTGAGGTAGGCCGCTAGGGTGGCGACCAGGGTCTTACCTTCACCGGTCTTCATTTCAGAGACCTTGCCCTGGTGCAGAACCATGCCGCCGATCATTTGAACGTCGAAGTGGCGCATGCCCATGGCGCGTTTGCTGGCTTCACGCACCAATGCAAAGGCTTCGGGAATGAGCAGGTCGAGGGCTTCGCCCTGGCTGTGTCGATCGCGGAATTCGACCGTCTTGGCCTTGATACCATCCTCGGTCAATTCCGCATAGGAGGCTTCATATTCGTTAATCTTAGCGACGATCTTATTGAGTCGCTTAACTTCGCGATCGTTTTTAATTCCGATCACTTTACGGGCAATTTTAGTGAACATAGAGGCTGATTTCTGTTGAGTTTTCAGGCATTTAGGGTTGGGGTAACTATACAGATCACAAGGGGGGATGTCTTTGAAATTGTCTTGAATTGATCACCGGATCTTGAAAATCGGGCTCACAAGCCACCCCAATTGGGGTGGATTCTTCTGCGCAATTAGAACCGGGCAACCCGGTTAATATATTTGGCGGGATCCACTGCCTTGCCATCAAGAAGCACCTCGAAATGAACATGAGGACCGGTCGACCGACCAGTACTGCCCATTAGAGATATTACATCGCCCTTGGTGACAACATCGCCGAGCTCGACAAGAATTTCATCACAGTGAGCGTAACGGGTTACGAAGCCGTTGCCATGATTTATTTCGACCAACTTACCGTAACCTGAACGCGCTCCAGCCCAGGTAACGACACCCGAGGCGACTGAAACAATATTGGAGCCGTTTTTGCCGGCGAAATCGACACCCTCGTGCCAGGCTAAGTTGCCGGAAAATGGGTCATTGCGATAGCCATAGCGAGAACTCATCCAACCGCGTTTTATCGGCCGGCCGGCAACAAAGGTTTCGTTCTGAATTTTTCGGTCGCCCAACAGGGAGTTCAACACCCGCAACTGTTGCTCTCGGTTAGCAATCTGATCGGCCAATTCATCTAGGATATTGACGAAATCGGGGGCTTGGTAGTCAACTATTTCGGATTCGGGGCCGCCCACTGCTGGGGGAAGCGAGAAATCAAACTCGCCCTGATCGAGACTGGCAACGTCAACCAACCGCTCACCAAGTGCGTCCAGTCGGGTCAGTCGGGCCTGCAACTGAGCCAACCGTATCCGCAAAGCGTTAATCTGCTCTTCGGTATAGACCCGCGTTTTTTCTACCTCTGCAGCCTGACTTTCGATGCGGTCCAGCCAAATCAGAGAGGTACCTTGGTTAACAATATCCGACGTTGTCGGTCGCATATGCTGAAAGCCAAGATACCCTGCGCCCGTAATGGTCGACAAGACAACGACCAACGCCGGAAGTAACATCCAGGGTGATATCGTGGTAGAACGACCGTGCTTACTGCTGACTAGGATGATCTTCATCAATCAGGTACCCACAGCAATAACCGGCGCAAAGGCGATTGGCATCTGCCCTTCGTTAGCATCGTCATAGGTTGCATACTCCCAGGCATCGGGATTCTGCAGCAGCTCCCGCAAAAGAATATTATTCAACCCATGTCCTGATTTATAGCCGACGAAGCGCCCAATCAAGCTGTGACCCAGCAGATATAAATCGCCAACTGCATCGAGTACCTTGTGTTTCACGAATTCATCTTCGTAGCGCAGGCCATCTTCATTGAGTACTCGATAGTCATCTACGGCAATTGCATTATTCACGCTGGCGCCAAGGGCCAGATTATTTGCTCGCAGGTACTCAAAATCACGCATAAAGCCAAAGGTTCGTGCGCGGGACACTTCTTTTACAAAAGCTGAGGTCGAGAACTCGAATTCGGTTACCTGTGAGCGATTTCGGAACACAGGATGATCAAAATCGATGGTGAACTTGATGTTGAAGCCATCATAAGGTTCGAACCGAGCGTACTTGTCGCCATCTTTAACACTAATAGGCTTCAATACGCGAATGAAACGCTTCGGCAGCTCCTGCTCTACTATGCCAGCTGACTGCAGCAAAAACACAAAAGGGCCTGCGCTGCCGTCCATGATAGGGACTTCCGGGGCACTAACTTCTATATAGGCGTTGTCGATACCGAGTCCGGCACAGGCTGAAAGCAGGTGCTCGACGGTATCAACACTCACATCTCCATTCACCAGTGTCGTAGACAGCGTTGTATCGCCTACGTTCAGGGCGTGGGCTTTAATTTCGACCGGGACCGTTAAATCGGTCCGCACGAAAACAATACCAGTATCAACTGGTGCTGGCTTCAAGGTTAAATAGACTTTCTTGCCCGAATGTAAACCTACACCCGTGGCTTTAATCATGTTTTTCAGGGTTCTTTGATTGACCATTGGGTGACTAATTACCACATTTAAAACTCATAGGCTTTGTATTCTAGCAGAACAGTTGCTATGAACAAAATAATTACCGCCGATTGCACTCAATCGGCCTGGCGACGCAAAAAGGCCGGAATATCAAGATAATCCAAGTCTTTGAGCGTTTTAACCGGCTGGGCCACGGAGGGTTCATCGGTTTGTCGACTAGAAGCCGCTACACGAGCAGCTGTTGGCCGATCGAGCTGTTTGTAATCGATTGAACCATCGCTACGCCGGGTGTTATCGATTGCAACCTTTGGTTTTGCCGCCACCTTGGCGGGGGCTTCACCAATTCCGGTCGCGACAACCGTGACGCGTATCTCATCTTCCAGACTTGGATCGATTACGGTACCCACTACAATAATAGCGTCCTCGGAGGCAAATTCTTCTATGGTATTACCCACCTCAGTAAACTCGTCTAAACCCAGGTCAACCCCGGCCGACACATTCACCAAAATGCCACGCGCACCTCTTAGGTCGACATCTTCCAACAACGGACTGCGAATCGCCATTTCGGCGGCACGTTGGGCGCGATTTTCACCAGAAGCCCGACCACTGCCCATCATGGCCATTCCCATCTCAGCCATGACCGTTCGTACATCGGCGAAATCCACGTTGATCATACCGGGGCGGACGATGAGATCGGCGACCCCTTGAACCGCGTTCAACAGGACATTATTCGCTTCGCCAAAGGCCTCGATTAGCGTTACATTTTTACCCAATACGCTCAGTAACTTGTCATTTGGAATAGTAATTAGCGAATCCACATGCTGGCGCAATTCTTCCATGCCCTCGTTGGCAACCCTCATGCGTCGCCGGCCCTCAAAAGGAAACGGCTTGGTGACAACGGCAACCGTCAATATCCCCAACTCTTTCGCAATTTCGGCCACCACCGGTGCTGCGCCCGTGCCAGTACCACCACCCATGCCGGCGGTAATAAAGACCATATCTGCACCTTTGAGGATTTCCTCAATCTGCTCACGATCTTCAAGTGCAGACTGGCGACCAACTTCCGGGTTGGCGCCAGCACCCAGGCCACGGGTTATACTATTACCCAGTTGCAGCGAGGTACCTGCGTTCACACTGCGTAAGGCCTGAGCATCGGTGTTAGCGCAAATAAACTCAACACCCTCCACCTTACGTTCGAGCATATGCTTAACGGCATTACCGCCGCCGCCGCCGCAGCCAAACACTTTGATAATTGCATTTTGCGGCTGTTCATCTACCAACGTAAACATATCACTGTTTTTAGTATCGGTATCGTATATTGACATTGTGTGGCTCCCCTTAAGATTATCAGTGCCGCCTACCCGGCACACCCTGATTTTTTAAAAATTTTCTAAAATCATCTGCTTAAATTTCTGCCAACCTGACAGTTTGGCTCTGGATTTTTTATGATTACCGCTGTGCAATTGCCGTAATGCATATTGCAACAGGCCAACTCCAGTCGCATGAATCGGATTATTGACAACATCAGACAGTCCCGATATGCCATATGGCGTGGCCAGTCGCACCGGAACATGGAACACTTCTTCGGCCAACTCTACCGCGCCTTCCATTTTTGACGTCCCACCAGTTAATACAATGCCGGCAGGAATCATGTCTTCAAAACCGCTGCGTCTGAGTTCGGCCTTAATTAGCGAAAATAACTCCTCATATCGTGGCTCAACAACCTCAGCCAAAGCCTGCCGAGTTAATTCTCGCGCACCCCGATCACCAACACTCGGCACTTTGATCGTTTCATGTTCGCCCGCCAGTTGTGACAAAGCGCAGGCATATTTAATCTTTATGTCTTCGGCGTGCTGGGTCGGCGTGGCAAAGGCCATGGCGATATCATTAGTAACCTGATCACCAGCAATCGGTATAACAGCGGTATGCCGGATAGAGCCTTCGGTAAATATCGCCATATCGGTGGTACCCCCCCCGATATCGACCATGCAAACACCTAATTCTTTTTCATCATCCGTCAAAACCGATTGAGCAGACGCCAGCTGTTCGAGAATTATTTGATCGACTTCCAAACCGCACCGTCGCACGCATTTCTCAATATTTTGCACCGCGTTTTGAGCGCCCGTGACAATATGAACCTTTGCCTCTAAACGCACACCACACATACCAAGCGGCTCCTTGATGCCCTCTTGGCTGTCGATAATGTATTCCTGAGGCAGAACATGCAAAATATGCTGATCGGCTGGTATCGCAACGGCCTTAGCCGCGTCGGTTACTCGAACCAGATCTGCTTCGGCTACTTCCTTATCTTTTATAGCGACAATACCATTACTGTTTAAGCTGTTGATATGACTGCCGGCAATACCTACATAAACTGAGTGAATGTCGCACCCAGACATTAATTCTGCTTCCTCTATCGCGCGCTGAATACTCTGGATCGTTGACTCAATATTGACTACAACACCCTTCTTTAAACCGCGTGATGGATGAGATCCAAGACCGATAATTTCTAACCCACCCGCAGCGGTTACGCTGCCAACAATTGCCACTACCTTGGACGTACCAATGTCCAAGCCAACGAGCATTTTTCCTTTATGGGGCGATGTCATACTCAACCTCTGTTGCCAATTAACTCGCAATTCGTATCGCGATTCCGTTTGGATAACGCGCATCAATATATTCTATTTTTTCTCTGGCATAGGCTTTCGATTGCAATAATCGAACCACTCGCCGACTTCTTTCCAATACATTCCGCTCACCTAGGGCGATGGTCACACCATCGTCCATTTGAACGTACCATGACCCTCGAGCCTGCATACTAACCTGAACCAACTGAGCCCCTAACTGTGCAAAAATTTGCGTGAATTGCAGATACTGTTCCATCACTCGAGCCGCGCTGTTTTCAGGTCCTCTCAGACTTGCCAAATTCAAATTAACCATCGGCCTGTCCAAGGGTACGCCTTTGCTATTCAATACTTGTTGACCGTTCCATAATGCAATCGGTTCGTGCTCAACCAATGCCACGGAGATAGTACCGGGCCAACTTTTAATAACACTCGCCTGCGCGATCCATGGCAAGCTTTCTAAATCGCGTTGCACATCGAACAAATCTAAAAACAACAAACTGCGTGTCATATACCCCTGTAACACGCCCTCGACAACTAAACTATTTTGAAACTTTAATGGCTCTGCAACAACATAAGCCTGCACCGGCATCGGCTCCCATTTAAGCCCCGAAAGCCAATTAACCGCCAACACACAAGCAGTCAAGACGAAACCAGCGACTACGGCCTTTGCACCGAATAGAGCCCACTTTCGTATTGGCAACGACGCCTTCCGTCGTGTCGCGCCATTGGATTTCTTTTTGGCCGCCACTACAATCTACTTCCTATTCAACCGTCGCTAACAACTTGTGCATCAATTCCGGCAAATCCCAACCGTATGCTAGGGCCGCTTTCGGCACCAGACTGTGGTCGGTCATACCGGGTATGGTATTTACCTCAAGAACTTGCAACGCACCTTGGGCATCGAGCATTAGATCGACCCGACCCCAACCCGAACAATCCAGTGCATCGAAAGCCTGTAACGCCATGGCTTGCACTGCGCCTTCCAACTCGACACTTAGGCCGCTGGGCAAGTGATATTCGGTGTCGTCACTCACATACTTGGCATCATAATCGTAGAACCGTGCATGAGGTTTCAGGCCAATAACAGGCAATACCTCGGTACCGATAATGCCCACTGTGTATTCGGGCCCATCGACGAACTGTTCCACCAATACCTCAAAGTCAAAATTCAATGCCTGGATCACCGCTGCCATAAATTCGCTCTGGTTGTCGGCACGGCCAATGCCAATACTTGAGCCTTCACGCACCGGCTTGACGAACACCGGGTAACACAGTCGAGCCTGTTGATTCAGAGCATCGGCCTCGCTGCGCACGACGACAAAGTCTGGCGTTGGCACTCCATTGGCCTTAAAAATCATCTTGCTGCGCAGCTTGTCCATCGCGATCGCAGAACCCATTACGCCACTGCCTACGAATGGTAAACCCAACCATTCGAGCAACCCTTGCAAGACTCCATCCTCACCCATCCGGCCGTGCAGGACGGGGAACACTACGTCGGGTTTATGCTCGGCCAACCAAGGCAGCAGCAAACTTCGATCCACCAAGTCTAGTTCGACCACCTCATAACCCGCCGCCAGTAGCGCATTGATTACGGTTCGGCCGCCAAGCAAAGCCACCTCACGTTCGGCCGACAGACCGCCGAACAATACGGCAACTTTTTTGAATCTCAAACTCATCAGGCTTTAAACCCCAGACCTTGCTTTGCAATTTCCAACGACAGCGCGCCAATGTCACCGGCACCTTGGGTCAGTAATAAATCTCCATCCTGCAAAATATCAGGCAAGATGGTTAAAATATCGTCGATATGCTCGACAAAAATAGGATCCACCCGACCACGTTGACGGATACTGCGGCACAGGCTTCGACTA
>JBLHFL010000056.1:0-9860 GCA_047618105.1 Granulosicoccus sp. | reverse complement strand
CTGGTATGGGGCGGTCCAGTCAGGACCACCCCATGCCGACTATTGCGCCGCCTTTTGGCGCGGTTCTAGGTAGGTCACCTGATTCAGACCTTTGCGATACTGATCAACGAAGTATTGCTGTTCGGTCAAGCTCATGGCGCTCGCTCGCAGTTGAGACTGATAAGCACTGACCATCATTTCTCGACTGTAACCCACCGAATTCAATACCTGCTCGATGGAATCGCCCTTGCGTGTATTTTGCAATAGCAGCTCGCCATTTTCAGCAAAGACGGCATCAAGACTGTCGGTATCGCCGAACAGGTTATGGAGATCGCCGAGAATCTCCTGGTAAGCACCCACCATAAAGAACCCCAACCAGGGCCGCTCATCCGGTTGCCAATTGGGTAACGGTAGGGTCGACTCAACCCCTTCGCCATCGACATAGAAGTCGATCTTGCCATCGGAATCGCAGGTTATGTCTTGCACTATGCCGCGTACAGACGGCTCCCGATCCAGTCCGGTTAAGGGCAGAATGGGAAAAATCTGATCGATACCCCAAACGTCCGGTAAGGACTGAAACATCGAGAAGTTAACGAACAGCTTGGTCGCCATCTTCTCATTCAGATCGTCGACCATATCACGATGCGCCCGTTTTGCCGGGTTGAGCTGTAAGCGGATAATGTTGTTGATCGAACGGGTGATCTCTTCGGCGTGGGCACGCTGCTCTAATGTTAGGGTGGCATTGTTATAGGCATCGTGGACGTCGTTTAGAAAAGAACAGGCATCGTGATACAGCTCGGCATAGGGACGCTCGTGGACCAGGGTACATTGGTAGCAATACCACAGTTCCTTGAGGATATTGGGTGCATCGTCGGATGGTTTGTCGGGCACGGTCACATCCGGCGTCTCCTCTTCGGCGACATCGGCAATCAGCACCGCATGGTGTGCTGTTACCGCTCGGCCGGACTCGCTGAAAATCTTTGGATGGGGCAGCTCCGCCACCTCACAGGCCTGGCGAAAGGCATAGACCACATTGTTGGCGTATTCTTGGGTTGAATAGTTCATCGAGCACGACTCGCGCGAGCGGGTGCCTTCATAGTCAACGCCTAGGCCACCGCCGACATCGACAATGCCAATCGGCACGTCCAAGTGGCGCAATTCAACATAGAAGCGTGAACATTCACGCAAGGCAATCTGAATATCGCGAATATTGGCAATTTGAGAGCCGAGATGGAAATGCAGCAGTTGAAAGCAGCCGAGTTTGTTGGCTGCCCGCAACCGCTCGGTCACCGCAATGATTTCCGAGGCTGTGAGGCCGAATTTTGACTTTTCACCCCCGGTGTTCTGCCACTTACCCTTGCCGGTGCTGGCCAGACGCGCGCGCACACCCATTCTCGGCAGGATCTTCATTTCCTCGGAAATATCGAGGATCCAGTCCACTTCCGATGACTTCTCCACCACCAGATAGACATGGTGGCCGAGCTTTTCAGCCGATAAGGCGAGACGAATATATTCTTCATCCTTATAGCCGTTGCAGACAATGGTAGTCGGGCCCTTAGAGGCCTCGGCCAGCACGGCCATGAGTTCCGGTTTGCTGCCGGCCTCCAGGCCAATCTGGGAGGTGCCAGCCAGGCGCTGGCCGTTGATGATTTCTTCAACTACCCGGCGTTGCTGGTTAACCTTGATGGGATAAAGAGGCTGGTATTCGTTCTGATAATGCTCATTGGCAATGGCATTGGCAAAGGCCGTGGTGATTTGCGCGACACGATCATGGAGGATGTGTGGGAAGCGCACCAAGAGCGGTAACTGTAAGCCCTTACTTCGAGCCGCCAAAACGATCTCTTTGAGGGAAATATTGTTGGCGACATTGACGATGGTATCTCCGGCTTCATTTACCGAAAAATACCCCTCAGACCAGCGATTAATGTTGTAGAGTTCGATCGCATCTTTTACAGTCCAGCTCATGGTAAACCTCTAAATTTCGTATGAATCAACCAGTCATGACGCTGGCATAAAGCCCAGGATGCGGCAAATGGCCTGTTCGTGCCCCAACCAAAACGGGTCGTAAGGTCACGCAGTACCCACCGCAATGACCGTTAGTCTATGAAAATATATCCGGAAGAATAGCTTTTTTTACAGGAGACCCAAAATGACTAGAGAATTTATTAATACCGACTCGGCCCCGGCCGCCATTGGCACCTACTCACAAGCCGTCAAGGTTGGCCAAACGGTCTATCTATCGGGCCAGATACCGCTCGATCCGGTCTCGATGACCGTGCTCGACGAGGCCATGCCGGCGCAAATCCATCAGGTGTTTAAAAATCTCAGCGCCGTCTGCCAAGCGGCTGGTGGTTCTATGAATGAACTGGTGAAGGTGAATATTTTCCTGATTGACCTTGGCAATTTTGCCCTAGTTAACGAAATAATGGCCACCTACTTTACCCCGCCTTATCCAGCGCGCGCCGCCGTTCAGGTGTCTGCTTTGCCCAAGGGCGTAGCAATAGAGATCGACGGCGTCCTGGTGCTCAGCTGACGGTCATCGCTTAACGGGCCGCTTTACGGGCCTTCAGCGCCGCGCGCGCATCTTGCCAACCCTGCACCTTTATCAGCCATTGCTGCAGTGTTGCGATGGTTAGATGGGCCGCAACCCGGCGGGTCAGAAATTTTGGGAGTGCTTTTTTCATATTGGCCCTTAGGCTTTAAAATTGCCGTCGCCGGATGCGCACGGCATACTGCGAAGCCTAGGGTATTTAATGAGTTATTAGTGCATGCGTCAAGCCCGCAACAGGCCAATTAAGCGAAAGAACCAAAAGGATTCACGGGTCACCGAATACTACCGGTTTCGAGATTTTTGGGCGCCAGTCTTTTGGCCTACCTGGCTAGGCATCGCTGGACTATATCTGATGGCTTGGCTGCCGGTGGGCCTGCGCCTAGTAATCAGCCGCGCCTTGGCGGCGCTGCTCTATCGCTTGGTCGCGAGTCGACGCAAGGTTGCGCACACCAACATTCGCCTCTGTTTTCCCGAACTCGATGCACCTGCCCAGCAGAGCCTGGTGCGCGAGGTGTTTTATGCAAACATCCTAAATTTTTTTGAGACGGCCCAGGCCTGGTGTCGTCCCAAGCCGCGTATGGCTTTGCAACTCGATGGCTTGGAACATCTGGATCAGGCGCGCGCGACGGGCCGGGGGGTGATCTTACTCGGTGGGCACTTTGGTCCGCTCGATATCGCCGGCTCCCTGTTTATTGAGCATTTCGAGTACTCTTTGGTCTATCGCAAAGACGACAACCCACTGTTTAATTACTTTATGACCCGAGCTCGGGAGCGCTACAGCACCGCGACGATTGCGCGCAAAGACATGAAGGGTCTGTTGCGCACACTTAAAGGGGGGGGCACGGTCTGGTATGCACCGGACCAAGACTATGGCCCTAAGGCCTCGGTCTTTGTGCCGTTTTTTGGCGTACCGACGGCGACCATTACCATGACCAGCAAGCTGGCCCAGGCGGGTAATGCCCTGGTGTTGCCCATCAGCGCCTATCGTCGCGCCGACGGACGCGGCTTTGTGGTTACCATTGAGGCGCCGTTGGCCATTCCCAGCGGCGATGAGGTCGCCGACGCTCGTAGCATCAACGCCTGGTTGGAGCGCCGGATTCGCCAGCATCCCGAGCAATATCTGTGGCTGCACAAGCGTTTCAAGACCCGACCTGAGGGCGAACCCTCGGTCTATCTTTGACTGACCTGATACCGCCCCGCACTGGCATTGCACCTGGATAAGGTATTGCTTAGGCCCTATAGGCCTTTAGGCAGTTAACCGCAGAAATCACCAATGGCCAAGCCAAAACCGAACCCGTGCCCTCACCCAGGGCCAGATTAAGGCTCAGCAAGGGCCGCTGGCCCAAAGTTTTCATAATGGCGTGCTGAGCAATATGGGATGACTGATGGCTGAATTGGGCATAGTCGATGATCTGCGGGTAGAGGCGATGCAGGGCCAGAAGGGCTGCGGAACAGGCAAACCCGTCGACCAAGAACATTCCACCCAGTTCCGCGGTCATCGCCATAGCGCCCATTATGGCGGCTATTTCAAAGCCGCCCAGATGGCGCATGGCGGTCCAAGCATCGGTCAGTTCGTGGCGATGTAAGGCCAACGCCTGGGTCAGGACATCGACCTTATCGCGCAGTATTAGGGGCTCGAGGCGACTCCGATTGGTCACGGCGACCTCCGGTGCCAAATCCAGTAGCGCCATGCAAAGCGCGGCAGCACTGGTGGTATTGCCCTGTCCCACGGCGCCAAAGGACAGCACTCTGGCCCCTTCCGCCATCTTAAGCGCCGCATGCTCGCTACCTAGGGTGACCGCCTGATGTAGTTGAGCCGTCGTCATGGCCGGCAGCATCGAAAAATCTCGGGTACCGGCACCAAGTTTCTGGCTATAGAAGAGCGGCTGAGGGTCGATTTCAGCTCCGTTTAAGCCACAATCGATCACCGACAGCTCAATCTGGTACTGAAGGCATGCGATGGACACTGGTGCCCGCCCAGCCAAAATCCGCTGCACCTGGTCGGTAGACGACAGCCGGCCGATATTGGATTGATGGGAGCGGTCATATACGCCGTGGTCGGCACAGAAGACCAGATGTCGCAGCTGCTGTAATTCAATCTCCTGGGTCTGTTGAATGCCGGCCAGTTTGCGCACGACACCCTCTAAGAGTCCGAGTGAAAGAGGCGGCAGACCCAACGCCTCAATCTGCGCCTCTAAGCGATCGCCGGCGTCTGAGCGAACTGGCACAATGTTAAAAGACAAGGGCATGAGTGGCTTCCTAAATGATATTTCAGTTTAGCAGAGGAATGACTGCGTGGATTTCTTGACTGTGCCACGGAGCGCTTTAGCTCATCGCATGCAGATTGACAGCAAGCCCCAAGTTGACCGCGGCCTAAAAAACTGTTCATAATATGAGCCTCTCTCCTACTAGATAGCTTGCATCCATGACGCTGCACTCACATTTGTCAAAAGAAGAAAAGTCGGACCCGAGTGCAACCTTTGCGGCGCGGCTGCGGATCCTGGTAGCGGAAAGTTCGGTGTCAGCCTTTGCCCGCAAGGTCGGCCTGAGCGAGAGTTTGATTCGTAAATATCTCAATGGCACTGAACCAAGCCTGTCACGCGCCGATCTGATCGCGCGCCGGGTTAATGTCAGCCTGGAATGGTTAGCCACCGGCTGTGGCTATCAATATCGCCAAGCGGAGGTCGTAGATGAGGCAGCCTTGATGGTCGCCAACCAGATCGCCCAGCAGCTTCTAAGTGCCGATGCCCGCGAACTCGACGAGACGCAAGGCTTAACCTTGCTGGTTTCGATTTACCAGTTTTTACGCGCCCACAAAAAAACCGATGGTTATCTAGATGAACCCGGTGCACGGCAATTCGCCGTGCATGCGCTGGCCTCGATACAGGCGACCGAGCCTCTATAGGGTTTGGCTGGCAATGCACCGATCGCGCGAGCGTTTGGCCTGATACATCAGGCTGTCCACCTTCTGCATCAGTTGTTCTTCGCTCAGTTGCCGCGTTGCCTCGGGGTGGTACTCCACCAGGCCGACCGAACAGCCCAAGCCCAGGTCAGTGCTAACTCCGAGTTTCTGCAGTGCGTCGGGTTGAAAAAAAGTGTCGATAAACCGATATAAAATGGCTTCGGTCTCGCTCAGATGGAGGTCTTGAAAACACACCAAAAATTCATCCCCGCCCAAACGATAGAGGTGATCTGCTGAGCGGATCCGAGCCGTCAAATCCGCGCAAAAGGCCTTCAGATATTCATCCCCGACCCAATGGCCGTGGGTGTCATTGACCGACTTAAAGTTATCCAAATCGATAAAGGCTAGGCACAGTGTGCTGACACTCCCGGGCGTCAGCAGGCGCTGTATATCTTCGCTAAAGGCGATGCGGTTGTACACACCGGTGAGCGCATCGTGATAGGCCAGACGATGGGAATCCAAGCGATCGAGTATATACTCGACCGAACGCGATAGGCGCTCACAAATTTTTTGCATAATGGCGCGTGCATCTTGAGAATAGCTGGCTAGGTCGTTAAAAAAACTCAAGCGTAACTGACCAGTGCCACCGATAAACTGCAGGGGATACTGTAAAACCTCTAGGCCAATGCGCTGGTCCAGGACGTTACCCTTGGTGATTTTCCGGTTCAACTCTTGCCCGTCACTGAGGGTCAGTTGTATCGTCGAGCTGTGAACGGTGATGAAATTCTGCAAATTTTGCAGAAAGGCGTCGAGCAACTCCTCCAACGTTGAGCTGCGTATGGCCGAGTCGCTAAAGGCTACCAGGGTATGCAATAAACCATTTTCCAATTTTAGGGCATCGATGCCCAGCTGACGCTGGGCCAAGTTGATCGCCTGGCGGGCGTCAATGGTGGTCTGCATCAAGGGTTGTTGGCGGCCTTCTTTAAACCAACCTACTCGACTGTGCAGGTGATTGGCACGGCATTGTTTGATGCCGTGGCGAGCCCAAGATTTGGCCCGGCCCGGTTCATTGAGATCACGCAGATAAACCACCAGCAGGCGCACGGGTAAGAGTTCCAAATGCATATTCTTACCCAAGCTGCCAAGTCGTTCGGACAGGCTGGTAAACAGATCTTCGGCCTGATCGACGTCCAAATCTTGTGTGATCAGGCCGATACAGCGAATAAAGGCCTCTCCCTCATGCGATCGCGTTTGGGTTTGGCGCAGCTGCTGATGAATGGCCAAAGGCAGCCGTCGGTCGCCATCCAGGTAAGACGCAATGGCCTGCAGGGCCAACATCTCCTCCTTGCTTAAGAACCGAATACCACTCATATTGCGATATTCCATTATCAAAAATATATCGTCTAATAGTGAGATGGTGCTCTGCAGATGATCGGCATAGAAGGCGGTCAGGGCCAAATTATAGAGGGTGGTACAAATTTGATCGAAATTACCATCGGCCATGACTAGGGGATAGGCCGCCTCGATGGCCTTGCGCGCGGGACCGCTTTGTCCCAAGCCGTTCAGCAAGAAGGACAGGCCGTTGAGCGTAGTGTGTATGCGCGCCGATAGGCCGCATTGCTTGGTGAGGTCGAGCGCCTTTTGAATATGTGATACGGCCTCTTTCGGTCTGCCGTTGGAGCTGAGGACGATACAGATATGATGATGCGCCGTGGATTGGCCAATCAGGTTGTGTAGCTGTTTAAAGTCCCGAACAGCCGCCAAACAGAGGCTGATAAGCCGCTCCGGCTGCTCTGCCAATAGCACGTCATTAAACCACAGAGAGCATTTCACGAAGGCCGCCAAATTAGGCCAGCCCTGCTGGTTCAGTGCCCTTTCTAGGTGTTCTAGCCGTTCGGCGTCCAGGTCGAGTTGGCCGTCCATACAGACACTGAGAAAAATATAAAACTCGGCGAGTAGCTGCTCCTGCGCCTGGTGCTGTTGTTGCGCATAGAACCTGAGGTTGTGAGCGGCCTTGGTTGCAGCGGGGAAATCCCGCAAGCACAGATATCCGATACAGATGGCCGACAAGGTCGCCAGACCGGACGGCGCCGGCAAGGCCTCTAAATTGATTTGTTGCAACTCCTGCATATGTATATGGCAGCGTTCGGGATCATTGGTCAGGATCCAGGCAAACATCCTGGCACTGAGAATAGCCGCTTTATCTTCGAGCATGAGATGAGGTTCGGCATGGATGCGTTCAGCCAAGGTCAAAATTTCATCGGGGCAATACAGTGCTTGCGCGAACTGGAGATGCCGCCACATCTGGGCGCTCAGGAGTTGCACATGGCACTGCTGGCGGCTCTTAGTAGTGCGACCGGCCTTGTCAGGCACCGTTATATGCCGGCGCTTTATCTGCTGTCCAAAACCCTGAATGTTTTTTAAATGTGTAAAGGCCATGGTCGACAAATACAGATCGAGGTGGATGTTGGCGGTAAATCGATAGTCTTCTTGTTGTAATAATTTCAGCGCAGAGGGCGATAGGTATTGGGCATGAGTGACCGCGATGGTGACCGGGCGAGAGAAGCAGTGTTCGAGCAGGTAGGCCACGGCTTTTTGTACCTCTATCTGCTCGTAGAAGAGCTCATCGGTATTCAGAGGTTCACGCTGCGCCGGCTCCTGATCGAGGACAAAGCTCCGTAGTACCGGTTTCAAGACTGTAAAAAGGTTGGGTAGTTCGAGCATCTGTGCCATATCGGCGTCGACCTGTTGCAGCGCAAAACGGATAATGGACACGAAGGGTTCAAAGGGCAGATGCTGCGCACTAGGATCGAGGCTTATCTTTAGATCGTAGAGTTCTGTCGAACTTTGGCCCGTAGCTAGGGCAGGGTTTTCCACGAAGAGGGTGACCGGTTGGGTCGAATTCTGAAAGAAACCAGACATCATTTAGAGTCAATGCAGCAGATCATGAGCTTAAAACTAGTTAAGGTGGGTAAGCCTGTCAATGTTGGAACGCTGAGTGAATTAGGGTGCCAGCCAGGAATTAAACTAAATTTAAGGGCAGAGGGGTTGGTGCAAATCTCAAGACTCTGATTGGAGCCCCCGTCCCACCACCAATAGATGTGAATTAAATTGCCCAATGTAGAGCCATAGTTGCCATTGGTCAGACCTCTGCTCTGTGCACAACGCATTGGACTGCACTTGGTACCAACGGATTTCTGATGTGATAGCAACGGCTAACTTTTAGTTAGATCTATATGGGTTACTGATTACCATGCTGGGCATGGTAACAAACCAATGATATAAACCTCGGTTGTGCGACCAAACTAATCTGAGTTTTTTTGTCATGTTAATCGCAGGAAGTTTTTTGGTTAATTTTATCAGCTTCCTAATGGGTGACCCTATTGATCGATTCCAGTTCTAATGTTTTCGATGGTGATAAATGTTTGCTATTTTATAGAGAAATGGTTCGATGACAAATTACTCTAGTTTGATGCCTTTGTGTTGAATGTATTTATTGGGCAGCTTAGACGACATTGGGGGATTATAGGCAATCGATACCTAAGCCGCTGGAGCTCTTAAAATTTCTGACCATTAATGTAATTTAGACGTTATAAATTTTTAGATATAACCAGAAGTCCCAATAGGAAGAGCTGCATACTCATGTCGCCGGGCCTTATTGTCATTGGCAGGCGTCCATTCGCGGCCAATAGGGGCGACTGAAGAAGAAAGAGCATCAACCCCTATAATCTAACACTTAAAGTAGATATGAATATAGTTTTTCGACGTTTATTATTTTACTAAAATCTAACCGGACTACTAATCCACCCCATTTTACACTTTTTGTTATGCCGATTTAATTTACACTGCATTTATTAGACGATTAACTGTTTGCTCTTTAATCGAATTTTGGCTCTTACGTGATAGGGCCTAAGCGGTAATCTATCAATAGTTTTACGGAATTTCTATCTCTGATCGATAGGCTTTTTTGTCGTTTTCCTGTGCGTGAGCGTTATCTCTAACGCGCGTTTGGAATGCAAGAGATTGGATTTAATGCCCGGTCTGCAGGGGCGGATTTTTAATTAATTTCTTTATCATGTTAATGTATGGGTGTCACCTTTGATTAAGCTAAAAGGACTTATGTTTTTGGAATACGCGACGTTTGGCGCGATGACCATCAACAGCTATTATTTCATCAATGTTCTTGGGTTATCAGGCTTTCAGGTCGGCTTGCTCTTATCGACCTTTGGTATTGGGATTCTGATCAGTTCGGTAATAACCTCAAAAATTGCATATCGTTTTCAAGATGTTAAATTGTTCAAGTTTTATCATTTTTTGGCCGCCTTATCGTTTTTCGCCATGTCCTTTGTCAGAGAGTTTGACATTCTATTTGGCGTAATGCTTCTAAATGGAATGGCATTAGCGCCGACGATGGGTCTAGCAAACAGC
>JBLHFL010000055.1:0-9938 GCA_047618105.1 Granulosicoccus sp. | reverse complement strand
TTAAAAACTATATCTGCTTTATTCTAAGCAGAAAATCTGAGTTCAATCACAAGCTTATACTGCAATCTGTTCACCTATAACTTCAACCCGAAGGCATCACTCATAAGCTTCTATCTTGTAGTCACTTGCGATCGATATTCTTTCGACCCACAAGCGCCCACACAAATTACTTGATTCAATACTGTTAAAGATCTCGGTGAAGCGCATTGGGCTTACCGTTTCAAGGAGGGCGAATTCTACCCATTTCCTTGTGGCTGTCAACTCTTTATTTGAATTTTTTCTTTAAGAATCAATTCGTTACTGAGTGACGCCGGTGCCGACCTGGATTCTTTCAAACCCTGTACCTCGACAGCGGGGCGCATTATAGGCACAGGGATTTTAGAGTCAAGAGGATAGCTGGCTTTATTTTACAACTTTTAATGTCGGACGCTTCGGCGGCACTAAGGTGCGTACTTTATCGTTATCCAGATCGCTAGGCGGCTCCGGTATAGGGTCAACTTCAAAGCCCATGCCTTGGCCGTTTTCTTTAGCGAAAATGGCTACCACCGCACCGATGGGCCCAAATATGTCGGTTGGCATACCGTTGAAACGGGCGTTGAAGTGCACCGCGTCAAGGCCCAAGGTCAGATCGCGAACCGCCGATGGCGCGATATTGAGCGTGATCTGGCCATCGCGGATAAAGTCCTGGGGCACTTGCACGCCCGGATAATCCGACATGAAAACGATGTAAGGGGTACAGTCGTTATCAAGTATCCATTCATGAACCGCACGGATCATGTAGGGTTTATTAGAAGTCATACCCGACATCAGTCGCGCATCTCTTGCTCAACTTCGGACAAGCTGACCTGGAATGACTCGCGCTCGAAAATTCGTTCCATGTACTTATCGATCGACTTGGCTTGTTTTTCCGGCAACTCGACGCCCAAAGACTGAAGACGCCACAAGATCGGCGCAACGCAGCAATCGACCAAGGTAAATTCATCACTCATAAAATAAGGCTTATCATCAAACACTGGCGCAATGGCGAGCAAGCTTTCACGCAATTCTTTGCGTGCTCGTGCGACACTGTCTTTGCTCTTGGCTGCAACTATTGCGTCTGCACAGGCACTCCAGTCGCGGTCGATTCTGAAAATCAACTGACGTGATTCTGCACGCGCTACCGGGTAGACCGGCAAAAGTGGCGGATGCGGGAACCGCTCGTCCAAGTATTCCATCATTACGTGGTGCTCAAACAGCACCAAGTCACGATCAACCAGAGTTGGCAGATTACAATAGGGGTTAATATCGGAAACTTCCTTGGGTATAGCATCCGGCTCGACATCTTTGATATCGACCGTAACACCCTTCTCTGCCAGTACTATCCGAACTCGATGACTATACTGACAAGCTGCGTCAGAGTAGAAAGTCATGGAGGATCGCTTTGCAACAACGCCCATTCAGTACGCTCCCAAATTACTAGTAGATAAAAACACAACAAGCGCAGCCTTAGCTGCGCTCTATTTTTTCGGACAAGCTCCCGGGATTACTCCTAGTGCTTAATATCCTTATAGAGTTCACGCTGCAATAATACGGCGAGAACCAATAGCACACTTAAGAAGGCAAACACGAACCAACCAATGCGCTTTCGATCCATCTGATAAGGCTCTCCCATATAGTTCAGGAAGTTAACCAAATCATAAATCACTTCATCAAACTCGTCAGTCGACAAGGTGCCGGCTATATCTTGACTCGCGCAAGCACCATGCTCAGTCGCGACTCCCGTCAACGGATCAAGGGTCTGGCTGTCTTGCGCACTGGGCTTACTAGAACACAAACCTTGCAGACCCAACATAACATGCGGCATGCCGACATCTTTAAAGACACTATTGTTCACACCATAGGGACGCGACTCGTCTTTATAAAAACTGCGCAGATAGGTATAAACCCAATCGACGCCACGTACTCGCGTCACCATGGTCAAATCTGGCGGTGCAACACCGAACCACTGCTTACCCTGCTCTGCCGGCATCGCGAATTTCATCAGGTCACCAAATTTGGCGTCCTGAGAAAACATGAGGCTGTCCATGAAAACGTCTTCTGGAATATTCAGGTCTCGTGCAACCCGATTGTAGCGCGCATGACCCAAAGAATGGCAGCCGGCACAATAATCCATATAGGTGCTTAGACCTTCCTGCAATGATGTGGTGTTAGACATATCGGGTGCCATTGAATCCAGATGCACCTCGCCGCCGGCCGCTATGGCAGACGTCGCCAACCATGACGCACAAACAAACGTCAGAATTTTTTTGATCATCTTGGGACCCTCTCTGGTACAGGCTTGGTTTTTTCCCATTTGGTATAAAATGGCATCAGCAGAAAGAAGGAAAAGTAGATAACCGTACCAATCTTCGCCACGACGCCGTTCCAGAAGGACACTGGCTGACCACCGAGATAGGTGAGCACGACAAACGCGATGGCAAACATGACAATCGCAGTGCGGCTCATCCAGCCCTTATAACGCCATGAACGCACTGGGCTACGGTCTAACCAAGGCAAAACAAACAAGATTGCGATGGCTCCGGCCATGGCCATAAAGCCACCCAATTTTGCGTTAATAAAGAATATAGGAAAATCGATCGCTCTCAATATCGAGTAAAACGCACCGTAATACCAAGTTGGTGCAATATGCTCAGGTGTTTTCAGCGAATTCGCTGGCTCAAAGTTTGGATGCTCTAAGAAGTATCCGCCCCCTTCTGGCATAAAGAAAAGTACCGCGCAAAATACCATTAAGAACAACACAACCTGCGGCAATTTGCCGACAGTGAAGTATGGGTGGAACGGCACGCCATCTAGCGGCACGCCGCGCTCGTCCATATGCTTCTTAATATCGATGCCGTCGGGATTGTTTGAGCCGACTTCATGCAGTGCTAAAACGTGCAGCACAACCAGTAGGGCCAATACCAGCGGCAGAGCAATGACATGCAACGCAAAGAACCGGTTCAAGGTAATGCCGGAGAGCAAAAAGTCGCCTCGAATCCATTCGGTCAGACCGTCGCCGATGACCGGGATTGCACCAAACAGTGAAATAATAACCTGCGCGCCCCAATAGGACGTTTGACCCCATGGCAAAACATAGCCCATAAAGCCTTCAGCCATCATTACCAGATAGACAAACATACCGAACACCCAGATCAGTTCACGCGGCTTTTGGTACGAGCCGTATAGAACGCCACGAAACATGTGCAGGTAAACCGTCAGGAAGAAGAAAGACGCGCCGGTCGAATGCATATAGCGAATCAACCAACCCATCTCAACATCGCGCATGATGTATTCGACGGAATTAAAGGCTTCCTCGGCACTCGGTGTATAGGACATGGTCAGCCAGATACCGGTCATTAGCTGGTTGATAAAGACAACCATAGCCAACAGACCAAAGACATACCAAAAATTAAAGTTGATCGGAGCGTAATACTTGGACATATGCTTTTCATAGGCATTGGTCACAGGGAGACGCCGATCAAGCCACTCCAAAATCGCTGGTTTCTTACTCATTATGCTGCACCCTCACCGACTGTAACTACACCGCCATCAACACTATAGGGCGGTATTTGCAAATTGTATGGCGCCGGGACACCACTAAACACCCGGCCAGCCAAGTCAAAACGCGAACCATGGCAGGGGCAAAAGAAGCCGCCTTGCCAATTGGCGTCAAATGGCTGGGGCTCTAATTCCGGAATAAACTTGGGTGAACAGCCTAGGTGCGTACAGACACCTTCGATCACGAGCAGCTCTTCACTTAAAGAGCGTACATCACTGGTCACATATTCTGGCTGCTGTGAAGCGACTTCAGAATCGGGATCGGCTAACTTACTGCGCAGGCCCTCATCGCGCAAATAGTCGATGACTGCCTTGGTGCGTCGCAAGATAAAGATGGGTTTGCCTCGCCATTCGGCGATAACCATTTCCCCAAGCTTTAAGCCGTTTATATCCACCTTAACCGGGGCGCCCACTGCTTTAGCTTTCTCGCTGGGAAACCATGATTTAACGAACGGTGTGGCCACACCCACTGCACCCACTGTGCCTACGGCACCGGTAGCAATGTACAGGAACCGCCGCCGACCCTTATTTACGCCGTCATGCGTCATTATTATCACCCTCTGAGTGAAAGGAAATTAGTATATCTAATGTCTGAAAATGTCGCGAATACTAAAGAAATTCGGTGATTCTGACAAGGAAAGCTTTGACCCAGGTCGAATAAGATCGCCAAGCGGGGTTAAAGACACCCTTAAAACAGAAAAACCCGGGACCAGCCCGGGTTTGCAATAGAGTTCTCGGTAAACTTATCGTTTGGAGAACTGTGGCTTCTTACGTGCTTTACGCAGACCCACTTTCTTACGTTCTACCATACGTGCGTCACGGGTAACAAAACCAGCTTCACGTAATTGAGGACGAAGATTTTCATCATATTCCATCAGAGCACGAGTAATACCGTGCCGAATTGCGCCTGCCTGTCCGTTTGAACCACCACCGGCGACGGTGATGTATAGATCAAACTTCTCAGTCATATCAACAAGATCCAGAGGCTGACGAACGATCATGCGAGATGTTTCGCGACCGAAGTATTCCTCAATTGAACGCTTGTTAATAACAATTGCGCCGTTTCCAGGACGCAAAAATACGCGTGCTGTAGATGTTTTCCGACGACCGGTACCATAATTCTGTTGAATAGCTGTCATTTCATTCCCCATTAAATCTTAAGTTCTTTGGGCTGTTGTGCAGTATGCGGGTGTTCTGTTCCGACATACACTTTCAGCTTCTTCAACATGGCCCGGCCAAGAGGATTACGTGGAATCATACCCTTCACAGCCAATTCAATTGGGCTTTCGCCTTTGTGCGCAATCAGTTTCTCAAAGCTCATAGACTTCAGTCCACCTGGATAACCAGAGTGGCGGTAATACTGCTTGTCTTTAGCCTTGCGACCTGTCACATGCACTTTCTCAGCATTGATGACAACGATATAATCGCCGGTATCAACGTGAGGTGTAAATTCTGCTTTGTGCTTACCACGGAGGCGACGAGCGATTTCAGTCGCCATACGTCCCAAGGTTAGCCCTTCGGCGTCTACTATGTACCAGTCGCGTTTAACTTCAGCTGGTTTTGCTACAAATGTTTTCATTTAACTCCGCCTTATTAGTGGGGGGCTCAGGGGAAGTTAATCCAAATTGAGGGCGCGGATCTTACTGAATCTTTTTTCCCCGCGCAAGACTTTTTGGTGAGTTTTCAACCAACTGACCAATATTTCTATTCGAATGGATCTACTTCTTGCAATTTAACAAGACCGAACCCAAGGCCGGCCAAGCTACAACAGAGGGTGAATAACATACCGATCACCGAAAAGCCGACACTGCCGGCGCTCGCTTCAAAGCGGCTATCACCCCAATAATGGGCCAAACTGGTCAACACGAAGGTGGTGAAGACCAGTGCAACCATATAAAAGCCGCGGGCGTCATGAACACCCAGGCGCTTATTTCGTATGGCAATCTGAATGCCGGTGTAAACCAAAGTACTGGCCCCGGCGGTCATACTTGCTAAAATTAATAGATACACAATCATGGCAACCCCTAATGTTCGCGCGTTTTGCGGAACACTATATCAGGGTGGCGCTCTTGTGCCATCTGCAGGTTCACCATAGTCGGCGCTATGTAAGTCAGATTGTTTGACCCGTCCAGTGCAAGGTTCTCATGCGCCTTGGTAATAAACTGCTGCAGGATCCGATCATCGACAGCCGTTGTCCAGCGTGCGGTGGCCACGGTAATGGCCTCATAGACCGCCTCAACCTTATATTCTGACTTCAACCGGTGTGCCACCACCTCGAACTGCAACATACCAACGGCACCGACAATCAAGTCGTTGTTTTTCATCGGCCGGAAGACTTGGACAGCACCCTCCTCCGACAGCTGCATCAACCCTTTTTGCAGCTGTTTCATTTTCAATGGGTCTTTAAGGCGGATCCGTCGAAACAGTTCGGGGGCAAAATTGGGAATGCCCGAGAACTTAAGGTCCCGGCCCTGAGTGAAGGTGTCGCCAATCTGGATGGTACCGTGGTTGTGTAAGCCGATAATATCACCCGGAAAAGCCTCCTCCACCGTCGCGCGGTCGCCCGCCAAGAAAGTCAGTGCATCGGAGATACGCACGGCCTTGCCGGTCCGGACATGCTTCATCTTCATGCCTTTCTCGTACTTACCCGAGACTATCCGCATAAAGGCGACCCGATCTCGATGATTGGGGTCCATATTGGCCTGAATCTTAAAAACAAACCCGCTCAGCTCCGGCTCCTCTGGCGCCACCATCAGTTCGCCGGCGTTGCGCGCCTGCGGCAACGGTGCCCACTCAACCAGACCATCAAGCATATGATCGACGCCGAAGTTACCCAGGGCGGTACCAAAGTAGACCGGTGTGAGCTGGCCGGCCAAAAATTCTTCCAAGTCAAAGGTGTTCGCCGCGGCCAAAACCAACTGCATCTGCTCGCGCAACTCATCGGCGTATTCGCCCAAGGCGCTGTCCAGCTCTGGATTATCCAAGCCCTTAATGATGTGACTGTGCTGAATGGTGTGACCCATGCCAGGCTGGTAGAGAATGACCTCGTCGCGCAAGAGATGGTAAATACCTTTAAATTCTTTGCCCATGCCAATGGGCCAGGTGATGGGCGCGCAACTGATTTTTAAGACATTTTCGACCTCATCCATCAGGTCGATGGGATCACGGGTGTCGCGATCGAGCTTGTTCATAAAGGTGATAATAGGGGTCTCACGCATCCGCGCGACGTCCATTAGCTTGATGGTGCGCTCTTCCACACCCTTGGCCGCATCGATGACCATTACGCACGAATCGACCGCAGTAAGGGTTCGATAGGTGTCTTCTGAAAAGTCTTCGTGACCCGGGGTATCAAGCAGATTGATCAGCTTGTTAGCATAGGGAAACTGCATCACCGAGGTGGTGATCGAGATACCCCGTTCTTTTTCCATGTCCATCCAGTCCGACTTGGCGTGCTGACCCGACTTTTTGCCCTTGATAGTACCGGCCTGCAGGATGGCATTACCGAACAATAGGACCTTTTCAGTAATGGTTGTCTTACCTGCGTCGGGGTGCGAAATAATCGCAAAAGTGCGCCGTTTAGCGACTTCATCAGCAATCAAAGACATGGAAATACTCGTAATCATTAAATTCAGGTCGCGCAGTATACCTACTCTGGCAATCTTTTCGAACCGATCTACGCAATTAGCTGAAGGAAAGGTACAATGGCCAGCCTTCAGTGCTGAATTTATCTCCGCCATGAGCCAAGAAACCGATAAAATCTACGCCAATCCTCAGCAAAATTTAGCCGATTTTCGCTTTGATGATCAGGTTGCGCGGGTGTTTCCCGATATGATCAAGCGATCGGTACCCGGCTACAGTCATATTATCGGTACCATCGGCATCCTCGCAGAGCGTTATGCTCAGCCGAACAGTCGTATTTACGATCTAGGCAGTTCGCTCGGAGCCGCGACCTTGGCCATGCGCCATCGCATCCATGCCCCCGGGGTAACCATTATTGCGGTCGATAATTCTGCCGCCATGCTGGCCCGCAGTACCGATTTCCTGGATTTAGAAGAGTCACCGATTCCGGTTGAAACGCTCTGTGCCGATATCACCGAGTTGGCTATCGAAAACTGCAGCTTTGCGGTGTTGAACTTCACCCTCCAGTTTGTGCCCTTGACGCAACGTTTGAGCACCATCAAGCGCATCTATGACGGCCTACTGCCCGGTGGTGCCCTGGTCTTATCGGAAAAGCTGGCCTTCGCGGACGCCAAGCATGAAGAACTCCTGATAAGACATCATCACGACTTCAAACGCGCCAACGGTTACAGTGATCTGGAAATCGGACAAAAGCGCCAGGCCATCGAGCGCGTGCTGATCCCGGAAACGGCCCAAGACCACATTCAACGCCTTGAGCTGGCTGGCTTCGGCCAAGTAAGCCAATGGTTTCAATCCTTTAACTTTGCGTCCTTTATAGCCATCAAATGATTAATTACCTGCCTTTTATCGACCACATCCGTAATACCCGCCTAGAACCTTGGTGCGAGCCCCTGGCCGCCCAGTTGCAACAAACCTGGGGCCAACTAAACGATGGCAACCTCGCGCGCCTGCTAGCGGCCCTAGAGACGTTGCCGAGCATAAGCGCGAACAACGTCGAGCTCGACCGCGTGGTCGCCATCAACGGTCCGGTCGGTGATGCTGGCGCGCAGCTCAATAGCGCGCTCAAGGCGCTGATGCCTTGGCGTAAAGGACCCTTCCGATTTTTTGATATCGATATCGACGCCGAGTGGCGCTGCGACCTGAAGTGGGACCGCATTGCCAACCACCTCAGCGATCTGCGCGGCCGCCATGTGCTCGATGTCGGCAGTGGCAACGGCTACTACGGTTGGCGCATGAAGGCGGCCGGGGCGGCGACCGTTGCTGGCATCGACCCCTCCTGGCTATCGGTTGTGCAGCACCTCGCGGTCAATCGCTACATTCAGGATCCAAGTCATACGGTATTGCCCTTTACGCTGGAAAGTTTACCACCCAACTTGGGGATTTTTGACACCGTCTTTTCCATGGGTGTGCTCTATCACCGGCGCTCCCCCTTGGATCATCTAGCCGAATTGCGCGGCGCCTTGCGCCCCGGCGGCGAATTAGTGCTCGAGACCCTGGTTATCCAAGGCCAGGTCGGCGAGTCGTTGGTACCTATTGGCCGCTATGCGCGCATGAACAATGTCTGGTTCCTGCCCACGGTGCCGACCCTTATGCAGTGGCTGGAAAAAATGGGCTTCGAAAACATTCGTCTAGTCGATCAATCAACCACCTCGACGGACGAGCAGCGCCCCTCCGACTGGAAACCTGGCCAAAGCCTGGCCGACTATTTGAATCCTGAGGATCCCAGCCTGACCATCGAGGGGCATCCAGCCCCGATTCGCGCCCTGATCCTGGCCACTCGCCCTGAGCTTGCCCGCTTGAAGCGCTACCACCTCGATTAGCCCTGTTGCTTTTCCCCAGTCGTTGATCGACATTCTTAATCGTTTAAGTTCAGGCATATAAAGCATTTTATAAATAACAAAACGATCTATAAAGAAGGTGGCAATTTCTTCTTAATCGATTAAGCTCACTGTGCGATTCAAAAAGACGTTGTTCACAGACGATAATAACAAGAAGGGCAAAACCAATGAAAACATGGCAAAAAACATCCGTCGCCTTGGCGATCACAGCCGCTGTAGCTAGCGCTGCTTTCTCTGAAATGCCGAAAATGGGCAGCGGAGATTTTAACTGGGCTAACTTAGACAAATTTAAATCCATGGATTTGTCCGGCGAAACCGTCACCATCACAGGCGCCTGGTTGGCCCCTGAAGATGATGTGTTCCGTAGCATCTTGTCTCATTTCGAAGTAGCAACCGGTGCTAAAATCCAATACACGGGTTCCGATAGCTTTGAGCAGCAGATCCTGATTGACACCACCGCGGGCACGCCGCCGAACATGGCTGTTTTCCCACAGCCGGGTCTGGCCAAAGACCTCGCCTCGCGCGATCTATTAACCCCGGTTTCCAACAAGATTAAGAATTCCGTTTTAAAAGACTACGCAGCCGGTCAAAGCTGGGTCGATTTGGCCACGTACAAGAACAAAGCCGGCCAGGACAACTTCTACGGCGTATTCTTCCGCGTCGATCTGAAGAGTCTGGTTTGGTATTCACCCGATAACTTCGCTGATTACGGCTATGAAATCCCTGAGACCATGGAACAGCTGATGGCTCTGTCGGATAAGATGGTTGCTGACGGTCAAACACCTTGGTGTATCGGTCTGGGTTCAGGTGCTGCTACTGGCTGGCCTGCTACCGATTGGGTTGAAGACATGATGTTACGGACTCAATCACCTGCGGTTTACGATC
>JBLHFL010000054.1:0-10017 GCA_047618105.1 Granulosicoccus sp. | reverse complement strand
TGTTTTGGCGCTTTTGACTCGATCTTCAAATAACCAGTTGAAGCGCGGCATATTCGACTCCGGCACTACCGAACGCGGATCGAACAGGTGCGCCTTGTGCCACTCATCGCTATAGCGTCCGCCGACTCGAGCCAGATCGGGTCCGGTGCGTTTGGAACCCCACTGGAAGGTATGGTTATAGACCAGCTCGCCTGCTTGAGTGAATTCGCCGTAGCGTTCAACCTCGGCACGTAAGGGTCGAATCATCTGCGAGTGGCAGTTATGGCACCCCTCTCTGATATAGATATCACGCCCTTCTAACTGGACCGGTGACAAAGGTACTAGACCCGAGACGGGTTCGGTCGTGTCTTTGAGAAAGAACAGCGGCACGATTTCAACCAAACCACCGAAGCTGATCGCGATAGCGATGAAAACAGCCATAAGGCCAACATTCTTTTCTACTTTTTCATGTTTCATGATCGGTATCTCTCCCTTATGCGGCGGTTTGTGACGCATCAGCGCTACGAATGGTTTTCCATACGTTGACTGCCATTAAAATCATGCCTGATAGGAAGATCAGACCCCCAATGAGTCGCACCACATAGCCCATCCAACTCTGCTCAACACCCTGGACAAAGCTATAGGCCAGCGTGCCATCGGCATTAATGGCGCGCCACATTAGGCCTTGCATAATGCCATTGACCCACATCGAGGCGATATAAAGGACGGTGCCGACCGTGGCGAGCCAAAAGTGAACGTTTATCCAATTCACACTGTACATCTGCTCCTTGTTCCACAGCTTGGGAATGGTGTGGTACATCGCGCCGATCGTGATCATGGCAACCCAGCCGAGGGCGCCGGAATGGACATGGCCAATGGTCCAGTCGGTATAGTGAGACAGGGCGTTGACGGTTTTGATCGCCATCATCGGACCTTCAAAAGTCGCCATGCCATAGAAGGAGAGGGAGACCACCAAAAAGCGCAGAATAGGATCGGTGCGTAACTTATACCAAGCACCAGAGAGCGTCATCATGCCGTTGATCATACCGCCCCAACTCGGTGCCAGCAGAATCAGGGACATCGCCATGCCCAGGTTTTGAGCCCAATCCGGTAAGGCTGAATAATGCAGATGGTGGCCGCCGGCCCACATATAGACCGAAATCAGGGCCCAAAAATGCACGATAGACAAACGATAGGAATAGACCGGGCGCTCGGCCTGTTTCGGCACATAATAGTACATCATGCCTAAGAAGCCGGCGGTTAAGAAAAAGCCGACGGCGTTATGACCATACCACCACTGCACCATGGCGTCGGTTGTACCGGCATAGGCCGAATAGGAATGGGTCATGCTGGTAGGCATTGCCGCGCTGTTGACAACATGCAGCACCGCCACGGTAATAATGAAAGCCAGAAAGAACCAATTGGCGACGTAAATATGCGGCATCTTACGGTGCATAATGGTGCCGACGAAAACGGCTAGGTAGGACAGCCAAACCACGGTGATCAGAATGTCGATCGGCCAAATTAATTCAGCGTATTCCTTACCGGCGGTGAGGCCCAAGGGCAAGGTAATCACCGCGGCCACAATGACCGCCTGCCAACCCCAAAAGGTAAAGCTCGCCAATCGACCAAAGGCCAGGCGCGCTTGGGTAGTGCGTTGCACCACATAATACGAAGTTGCAAACAGGGCGCAGCCACCAAAGGCAAAAATGACGGCATTGGTGTGCAGCGGACGCAAACGACCAAAGTGGAAGTAAGGCCCAAAATTCAATTCAGGAAAGGCCATTTGAGCTGCAATAATGACACCTAACAGCATGCCAACCACGCCCCAGACGATAGTCATAATCGAGAATTGTTTAACGACCTTATAGTTGTAGGTTTCGGCAGATTGAGAAGTTTGAAGTGCAATACTCATGTATGCGGTTCCAATCGTTATTGGCAGGGATAGGCGTTTGCGCGCAAGTATGATGCCAGCATCTGCCCAATGCAATTGACCTGAATCAATATTTACCTAGGTGCAATGGATACGAGAAGGGGTTTTAGATAGATCTGCCAAGGAGTGCCGCGACGCTATGATTATGGCACTTTTATGCTCATCAAAAAGTAGGATGACGACCGAGCATGACTCGGTTTAGTTAAGGGTTTCGGGTTCTCTGCAAGCGAATTTGGTCGACGTGCTGACCTCGCTGTATTAGCGACTGTGCGCGCGCATCGAGCGAAAGACCCTCGCGCTTATAGTTCAGATGGACGGCCATATTGCTGGCACAATAGCCCTTGTAGGTAATTAGAGAGTCGTTATCTGGAGTTGAAATAAGTAGTGCTTGAGTAACGCCTTCCCGTGCCCTAACCGTGACCGGTTGCAGATTGCCGAGAATGAATTCTAAACCGAAGATGATCGATACCTCGGTTCGTTTTAGCCAGCGCACTAGGCCCAAGGATCCGCTGGTGTCAAACTCTGGGTAATGCATAACCACATCGCCGACCGAGACCAAGCCGATATCGTCCTTAATAGCCGCAATCCTCACGCAAGCGCCAATTTTACTTCTGTTAATAGTATGGCTGCTAATGAGCCTAGAGGGCGTTGCTTGGGGTGAGCGAAGGTATCGGTAGATGGTGTTCAGTCCCAGAGCAGTGTTTGCAGCCATCAAGCAGGGCGCGCGATCATAGCGTCGGCTAGAGGCCTGCCGCCAGGCAATGAGCGCTTTTTTTAACGCCATAAAGGCATCGATGTTATCCGACTTTTCCGGAAAGCCAATGCGTTGGGCGGCCGTGCCAGTGCGCAGTTGCGTCATATTCTGTCGAGCTTGGTCCATCAGGCCTAAAGGGTTCAATACTCGAACGCTGTGACTACCGGCCAAGGCCTGAATCTCTTTCGATGATTGAGCACCGAATGGCGAGTTCAAGTCGATATAGAAGTTGTGACCATGAAAGTCCCGGTTCTCCTGCCGGCCGAGCTGGCCGCGGTATGACCACTTGCGCAAATAACCCTCAAGCAGACGCTGTTCTTCATCGTTCAAATGCTCGGGCTGGGCCGCTTGAAATAGTAAGGCCTGCTTATAGCGACTCTCAATATCGCGATGGTCCGGTTTATTGCTTTGAAAGTCAGTTAAGAGGCGCGACTCAGCAAATTGATAGAGGCGGTTTAACTCAGCCCATAGCCGACCCGGCTGACTGCGATGTTCTGCGCTGAAGTCCTGCAGCTGTTCCGCTAGAGAAGAGATTGCCCAATAGACAATATTGGCCAGTTCCTCTTTTGAATGGGGAGCCGCGTCGCGCAGTAGCAGCTTTGCCGCAAAGGCAAATTCACGATTAAGATCGGGCAAGTCGCGCCGCTGCCCAGTCGTCAGGACGATATCACCGCACCGAACCTGGCCTAGGAATAATAGGAAGTGATTAATTAAGCCTTCGGTCAGGCTCAGGCGGATATCGCCATTCAGGGGTACACGGTTAAGGTTGCGTAGCGTTGCTAGGATCTTATCGAATTGATCGGCAAAGTCTTTCAGGTTAAGTATCTGATTGACAAATACATCGCGGCATAGGGCTATAGCATCTCGGCTAATATAGAGGTTTTGCTTGGGTAGGGTCAGGTGCAATGCGGCGATACTCATGGGTCACTCCTCCAGAGTCGACTTGCTGGCTAATACTTTAGCGGCTTTAAAAGACGGCGCTTAAGTTAAAGTATTAGATGCGAACCGAGTCACACTTCGAACGCTGTATTCATTTATATTCGGAATTATTGAGCATACGGGTAATGTTTTGCAGCCTGAGCCTCAAATCTATGAGTATGCGAATTACGTCTAGGCCGCCCCCGGACGTTTGGCCTCGCAAAGCATAGAATTTACGGCCAGTTTTGGTATGCTGATCGAGACTAAAATGGAACGCAAGCAAGGGCAACTATGCAGCAGTGTTTGAAAGCCTGGGTGTTTGGCAAGGTTCAGGGTGTTGGTTATCGACTTTTCTGCAAACGCAAGGCGAAGGAGTTGGGTTTGCAAGGCTATGCCTTGAACCTACCCGATGGCCGCGTCGAGGTATTGATCTGTGGCGAGGAGGCGCAATTGCAGGAGATGATTGCCGCACTTTATATCGGACCGACCTTTGCGCAGGTCTTAGGTGTGGACGTCGAATCGTCTGAGCCGCAACGCTTGACCGGCTTTATGACCGGTGGCTGATTGGGTCGCCGATCTAGTCACTCAAACGCCAGAAGTTACGCCAATAGGTGAGTACCCGTTTCGGATACCAGGTTTGCCCGCGACTGCCGTTATAGCGGGCCAGGGCGCGAACTAGACTGCCGTCTTCGATGCGCAAGTAATGCGCCAAGATAGTCGTGCCGTAGCGCAGGTTGGTGGCGGTATCCATTAGGTTGTCATTTTCGCGGCCAATTTCTTGTTTCCAGAACGGCATGATTTGCATCATCCCGCGCGCGCCGGCGTAGGAGATAGCATAGGGATCAAAGGCGCTCTCAACCTGAATCAGCGCTAAAACCAGACCCGGCTCGAGCCCCGCCCGCACCGCTTCTTGGTGAATCTGGGTCAGCAAGATAAGGCGTTGTTCGGCATCCGGCAGCCACCTGGTCAGCGGCTCTGACATGCTGGCGAGCCAAACTTGCCCAATATAGGGGTCTGCAAACGAGTTTGGCTGATTCAGCGCGCTGCGCAAAGCGGCTGCCAACTCGCTGTCGTCGGAGTCCGCCAGGGCGAGATTGCCCGCGAGGGCGAGGACAATGGACCCTAGCACCACGATAAACTTAGAAAATTTAGCCATTAGACGCATTTTTAATCAAATCAATCAGTTATATAGTAACAGATATGAGGGTTTGGGCACGGACAGGTTATTTCTTGCGACGTTTACTTGTACACTGCACCCCTTTTTGCGAATTGACTACTTGGATCGGGAAAAACCATGCGAAGCCTGTACTGTGGAGAGCTAAACAGCTCTCATATTGATCAAACCGTGACCGTTTCTGGTTGGGTTCATCGTCGTCGTGATCACGGCGGCGTAATTTTCCTCGATATGCGCGATCGTGAGGGCATATTGCAGGTGGTGTTTGACCCGGATGCCGAAGCCAGCTTCGCGACCGCCGATAAGGTGCGCAGCGAGTATGTGGTTGAAATTACCGGGCTGGTGCGCGCCCGGCCAGAGGGTACCAGCAATAAAAACATGGGTACTGGCGAAATTGAAATGCTTGGTCGCAGCATTACCGTGTTAAACAAGGCCCAGACGCCGCCGTTTCCGCTCGATGGTTATTCGGATGTGGGCGAAGACGTTCGGCTTAAATTCCGGTATATGGACTTACGCCGCCCGGAAATGCAGCAAAAGCTGATATTGCGTGCGCGCATCACCTCGGCTATCCGTCGGTCCTTGGAAGATCAAGGCTTTATCGATATTGAGACCCCGATCTTGAACCGGGCGACGCCTGAAGGCGCGCGCGATTATTTGGTGCCCTCGCGGACCCATGCTGGCTCGTTTTTCTCCCTACCGCAATCGCCGCAACTCTTTAAGCAGTTGCTGATGGTGGCCGGTTTTGACCGTTATTATCAAATTGCGAAATGTTTTCGCGATGAAGATTTGCGCGCCGATCGGCAGCCAGAATTTACCCAGATAGACCTCGAAACGTCCTTTATGGACGAAGAGGGCATTATGGGCATTACCGAAACCATGATCCGCGAACTGTTTAAGAAAGTACTCGATGTCGAATTTGACGATTTTCCGAGAATGGCTTTCGCCGAAGCGATGGAGCGTTACGGCAGTGATAAGCCCGACCTGCGCATTCCGCTGGAGCTGGTCACGGTCAGCGATCTGATGGCAGGCGTAGAGTTCAAGGTGTTTTCTGGCCCGGCGATCGACCCGCAAGGCCGTGTTGCCGCCTTGAAAATTCCCGGCGGTAATAGCCTGACGCGTAAACAAATCGATGATTACACCAAGTTTGTCGGTATCTATGGTGCCAAGGGCCTAGCCTATATTAAGGTCAACGATCTAACGGATCTGGAAGAGGGCCTGCAGTCACCGATTGTGAAATTCTTACCAATCGAGGTGCGCAAAGCCTTATTAGAGCGGCTCGACGCTCAGAACGGTGATCTGATCTTTTTTGGTGCCGATAAGGCCAAGATCGTCAACGATGCCTTGGGTGCCTTGCGTTGCAAGATTGGCGCCGATCTGGACCTTTACACCAAGGCTTGGGCACCGCTTTGGGTGGTCGACTTTCCAATGTTTGAGCTAAATGGCGACGTGCGTCTGAATGCCTTACACCATCCCTTTACCATGCCGTCCTGTACCATTGAAGAACTCAAGGCCAACCCGGAGGCCGCGTTGTCGCGCGCTTACGATATGGTCCTGAATGGCATGGAGCTCGGCGGTGGATCCATTCGTATCCATAACGAAGAAATGCAGAATGCCGTTTTTGATGTTTTGAAAATGGACAAGGAAGAGCAAGAAGACAAGTTCGGATTTCTTCTAGCAGCCCTGCGCTTCGGTGCGCCACCGCATGGCGGTCTGGCGTTTGGCTTGGATCGTCTGGTCATGTTGATGACTGGATCGGACTCTATTCGAGAAGTTATTGCCTTCCCGAAAACCCAAACTGCGGCCTGTGTTATGACTCGTGCGCCGAGTCAGGTGGAGCCGGAGCAACTGAAGGAATTGCATATACGCGTTCGCAAAGCCGCTTCGGACACCTAGGTGAAGCCGAAGCGCTGCTGAAATAGATGATAAAAGGAGCCTTAGCGCTCCTTTTTGCTTAGTATTTCAGGCAGCATAACCGACCGCTGACCTCCAGCGGCGCAATGGCAATAGACCCCTTACTAACAGGATAGATCCTTGACGCTTATATTGGGAATAGATCCGGGCTCTCGCAAGACCGGCTTTGGCATTATTAATCAGGTCGGTGGCAAAACCGAATATGTCACCAGTGGCGTGATTCGAGTGCATAAAGAACCCAATATGCCGGCACGTTTGGATCTGATTTTTTCCAGTCTTGCGGAAATCATCACCGAATATGGCCCGAACTGCATGGCGATTGAGGAGATTTTTATGGGCCGAGGGCCTGACTCGGCGTTAAAGCTGGGTCAGGCACGAGGCGTTGCCATGGTGGCGGGCACCCAATCCAAGTTGGAAATATTTGAATACGCCGCCCGCAAGGTTAAGCAAGCCGTGGTCGGCAATGGCAATGCCGACAAGGATCAGGTGGCTTACATGGTGCAATCGATCTTGAAGTTGCCAGGCTTGCCGCAGGAAGACGCGGCAGATGCCCTGGCGGTGGCCTTATGCCACAACTATGTCCATACCGGATTGATTAATATAGCCGGTGCCACGCGCACTCGGCGAGGACGAATTGTCTAATGGAACTGCTCTATGGGATTGAACTCTTCGGCATCGTGGTGTTTGCCATGGCCGGTGCCATTGAGGCGTCGCGCTGTCGCTTCGATCTGTTCGGGGTGCTGGTCCTAGCATTTGTCTCCGCGCTGGGCGGTGGCACCCTGCGCGACCTGCTATTGGACGTCTCGCCGCTCGCTTGGATTGGCGACTTAACCCTGGCCTATGTTGCCCTGGTAGCAGGTGTGGCAACCTTTGTGCTAATCAAATTTGTCCGGGTACCCTTTCGAGCCCTGCTCTACGCCGACGCGATCGGGCTGGCCGCCTTTACCGTCAGTGGCACCCAAGCGGCTATTGAGTTGGCCATGCCCGGACTTATCGCTGTTATGATGGGTATGGCCTCCGGGATTGTCGGCGGCATAGTGCGCGATATCCTGGCCAACGAAATCCCCTTGATTTTTCGCCGGGATGTCTACGCCACAGCCGCCTTGGTCGGGGCTGTTTGGGTCTACTGCAGTCAGTTGTTCAAGCTTAATGTGGAACTGTCGATCCTAATCGGCTTTGGTTTAATCTGTGTGATACGCTTCGCAGCGATCCGCTGGCACCTATCGTTGCCGGCCTTTATGAATACCACTTCTTACCGTAAAGAAAACCATCAAGGTGACTTATGATTGGCCGAATACAGGGTTTGTTGATAGAAAATAAGGCGCCAGATCTACTGATTGATGTCCAGGGTGTCGGTTATGAACTGCAGGCTCCCTTATCGACGGCATTTGCGCTGCCGGCCTTGGGTGATCTGGTCACCTTGCATACCCATATGGTGGTGCGCGAAGATGCCCAGTTGTTATACGGTTTTGCGACCCAGGGCGAGCGGACATTGTTTCGTACTCTGATCAAGATTAATGGCGTTGGCCCCAAGCTGGCGTTAGCCATCCTCAGTGGCATGGAAACCTCGCGCTTTGTGCAACTCATCCACGATCAGGATCCCGGTGCCTTAGTGAAAATACCCGGGGTTGGTAAAAAAACCGCCGAACGACTGATTGTTGAAATGAAAGACAAGTTAAATGCCTTGGGCAGCGCGGGCAGCCTATTGATCACGCCGCTGGAGGCCCACGCCAACAGCTTTGCACTGCTCAATGCCCAGCAAGATGCTGAAAGCGCTCTTATTGCACTCGGTTATAAGCCGGCCCAGGCAACCAAGGCGGTTACGACGGTATCCACCGACGGCATGACATCGGAAGCTATTATTCGTGCCGCCCTGAAGGCCCTATAGAGGTAGTTATGATCGAAAC
Organism: Granulosicoccus sp.; assembly: GCA_047618105.1. Lineage (GTDB taxonomy): Bacteria > Pseudomonadota > Gammaproteobacteria > Pseudomonadales > Natronospirillaceae > Reinekea. The sequence goes on along the minus strand of JBLHFL010000054.1, from coordinate 1,441 downwards.
AGATCGGTTTGTTAGTCCGGTGACGGAGTCCACCCGCGAAGTTCATTATGATCGTGCCATTCGCCCGGCCACGCTGAAAGACTACGTTGGGCAAGTGGCGGTGCGCGAAAAGATGGAGATATTTATCGGTGCTGCACGCAACCGTAATGAACCCCTCGATCACACACTCATCTTTGGTCCCCCGGGGCTTGGCAAGACGACCCTCGCGAATATTATTGCCAACGAGATGGGCGTGAATATCAAAACCACCTCCGGACCGGTGCTAGAGCGCGCCGGCGACCTGGCCGCGATGCTGACCAATCTGGAAGAAGGCGACGTGCTGTTTATTGATGAAATCCATCGCTTGGCCGCCAATATCGAAGAAATTCTCTATCCCGCGATGGAAGACTACCAGCTGGATATCATGATTGGCGAAGGCCCATCGGCGCGCAGTATTAAGCTTGACCTGCCGCCGTTCACGTTGGTCGGCGCCACCACTCGTGCCGGCCTGCTAACCTCGCCCTTGCGCGATCGCTTTGGCATTGTCGAGCGCTTGGAGTTTTACACCATTGGCGAGCTGGCGACCATTGTCGCCCGTTCGGCCACCAAGCTGGGTATCGAGGTCGACGACCTCGGTGCCACCGAAATTGCTCGTCGATCGCGCGGTACCCCCCGTATAGCGAATCGCTTACTGCGCCGAGTGCGCGACTTTGCCGAGATGAAATACGATGGCAAGGTCAGTTTGGAGGTTGCCGATGGTGCCCTGAACCTGTTGCATGTCGATAAGGCTGGCTTTGATCCGCTCGATCGTAAAGTGCTGCTGATCTTGATCGAGCGCTTCGGCGGCGGCCCCGCCGGCATTGAGAACATTGCTGCGGCCTTGAGTGAAGAGCGAGATACGCTGGAAGATGTGGTGGAGCCGTATTTGATTCAGCAGGGGTATTTGGTTCGGACCCCGCGGGGGCGGATGGTGACGGATCTGGCCTATCTGCACTTTGAATTGCCGGTGCCGAAGTTGGGTTGATCGGCCTGGTCAAGCTTGCTGGGTGTTTGTTTAGGCTCCTTTGCACACAAGCAGCGTGATAAATGCGAAAAATTTTTGAAAAATACCCGTCACGGCGCTTAAGTAACTGGAATTCAAGGGCGTTATTCTCTAGCCTGTCGGATTAATGATATTTTAGCCTGTCAAATTAATGAAACAACAAGGAAATATCCTGTGGGTGAACAGCTTTCTTACTGGCAACTGATCGTCGATGCATCAATCATTGTGAAATTGGTGATGCTCGTTTTGTTGGGCCTGTCGACCCTGACCTGGGTGTTCATCTTTGAGCGCCGCAGCGTAATTAATGATTCTTTTAAGAAATTCGCCGCTTTCGAAGAACGGTTTTGGTCGGGTATCGATTTGGCCCACCTGTATCGTCAGGTGAATGCCAATCCGGAAGCCAATAACGGTGGCGAAGCG
>JBLHFL010000053.1:0-10128 GCA_047618105.1 Granulosicoccus sp. | reverse complement strand
AGCCTTGCAAGCTGACGGAAGGTTTGGCAATCCCCGTAGTGATAAATGGTCCCTGACGTGTCACCCATCATTGACGCCTTGGGGGTGTTAGCATGAAAAATTTTCTTTTAATCTTGGCTTTTTTAACCGGCCTGTTCTCGACATCGATGGCCTGGGCCGACGCCGAAGTGAACTTGGTCAGTGCCATGAGTCGAGTCTATTCCTATCGTGGTTTAGGTGGTCAGGAAGCGCGCTTTGTTATCAAGGTCGACAACCTCGCACCGAATAAGACCGTTAATCTTTATTATCAGGCGCACGACGGGCAGTGGCGGGACTTGCTGGCTAACTATCTCGGTGTGGCCGGCGACGGCCGGGAGGTTTGGCAAGCGTCGATGACCCTATGCACCGTAGTCGACAGTTGGCGCTGCGATGAAATTACCGCAACCGACCTGAACTTTGCCGTGCGGGTAGAGGCCAACGACAAAATATTTTGGGACAATAACCAGCAACAAAATTTCCATCTGGGTATGAATGATGGTTATATGCTCGCACCGAATTATCAGGTGCTGATTAACGATAAGGGCGAGATTCGTTGCGATACCCAGATGGATCGTTGTGATCTGTCCGGCGGTCGTATCCTACTGCAAAATTGGGCACCCCTGAAGACCGTCACCTTGGTTTACTCCCTGGACGACTGGCAAACTTCGGCGCAGGTCTCTGCTGAATTTATCGATACCACTGGGTCTCACCCTTTAAGTCGCTTCACCAATCCAGGTGTCCAGGGCGGTGAATTATGGAGCTTTTCAATTCTTGGCTTGCCAGCAAATGCCGACGATCTAGAGTATTTTGTTAAATACGATTTTGGCGGACCGGTGGCGGTAGACAATAATTACGCACAGAATTATCGTCTGGGCATACCCGACTTCCCTGCAGTCTATCTTCGCGGCACCCACAACGACTGGAATGTCGAGAACGGCTATCAGTCCATGCAGAAATTCACCAATTACGCAGGCGACTCTTACTGGCAAAACACCATTGAATTCAGCGGTCACTCTCCAAGTGAGCGGTTTAAGTTCGATATCGATCCGGTCGATAATCCCTGGCTGTGGAACTACGGCGATTCTGATAATGACGGTCGCAACTGGCAGGGCATTGCGGAACCCGACGGTGGCGATATTAAAATCTTGGGCGGACCCGGTTATTATCGGGTGAGCTTCTATGATGACAGTCATGCCTATCAGGTCGAGAAACTCAGTTTTGGACCCTTTCCCGCCGCGCGAACGTTGGTGTTTATACAAGCAGACAATCCCGATGATGAGCCGACCTTTTTGCGCGGCGGCATTGACTGGGGCTATTCCCAAGCTGTTCGAGGGGTCGACTGTGGCGCCAGTGAGGCAGCCAAGTGGGACTGCGCCATTCCGATGCGCCACCGACTGGGACTGGACGATCCAACGCGCAGCAACGATTGGTACCTCGACTGGCACGGCGCTGAGGACCAGCAGGGCGAGGTGATTGGCAGCCCGATGATCTGGACAACCAACGATGCCGACTTTGGCAAAACGGTTATCGACGACGGCTATGGCTATACCCCGCTGAATCTCTGGGGCGATAATTACTGGCTGTTGGATGCGGAGATCTATTGCAGCGGTGTTGGGGTGGTCGATGAACTGGGCCAACATTGGTTTGAATTGAAATCCTACAATGGTGATGGTCTCGGATGGGAAGGTGATATCCAGCAAGCCAACACACCTTACGTGTCGAACAATCACTTTGCCCAGTGTGGTAAGACCAATGTCTTTAAACGCAATCAGAACGAAGCCCTAATTTATCAACTCTATCCTTGATCCGTCGCGCTCTGGGCCTGGTAGTCACAGCAGGCCGGCCTGTTAGGCCTTAGCCACCCGATTCAATCGGGTGGCTTGTTGCCGGTTAGGATGAAACGATATTGCCGAAACTGTCATAGTGCTGGACCGATACCAAGGTCATGTTTGGCGCATAGTGGTAATTGGACCGCACGACAAAAGCGCCATCAGCGGTAAAGGTTGTTTCGGTAATACGAAGTCCTTGGGTATCTTCAATGCAAGCGCTTCGCGTTGTCAGCCTACCGGTGGAATCGAACCGATTGATATCAAATTTATAGCTATTTTCCGCTATCTTTTGTCTTAGGGTCTGACATTCACAGGCCACTTGGGGATGAGCCAATCGATGTTCGTCGACCTGGTCTAGCAGGGGCACCAGCAGGTCGATGTAGTCAATTTTCGAGAGCGTCAGGTCAACATAATATTCTATCTTTTTGGCCCGATCTCGATGGTCGAGCCAATGTATCGTATAGGTGCTGGCTTCGGCAGCCTGCGCCGCGGGGACGGTGCGATTATCGACCCGTATCTCAGGCCTTAAGGCTAAATTTGACATGGTTATCCGATTGATCCTTTTGAATCATCCAAGGTTAGCGCCGCCTTATAGTGGCAGGCTCTGATAGGTTTTAACCCCGAGCTGCCTTTAGGACCTAGGTAAAGCGTAGGAGGACATTGGATCTAGGTCAATTTGCTGCCCAGACTTTTTAAACCTGTCCCCAGCGCGCGAATGGTCCATTGGTCGGATATGGCGGGATCCAGGTGCCGTCCGGCGGGGCATAGCCAGCGGGCGATTGGATGCCCAGGGTGCAGGGCTCGACACCGCCCGCCGAGGCCTGTACCGTGGCGTCTTTCTCTCCCAGAGCTTGATTGCTGGGGGAATAGCCTGTGCAGGAAGTCCGTCCCAGATGAGCCATTTTGTAAACGCATTAATTCCGGTACTGACCCTTATTGCGCTCGGCTACGGCCTAAAACGATTGGAATTTTTGTCCGCTGCCGTTTGGGCGGGTATCGAAAAAATCACCTACTACCTGATGTTTCCGGCGCTATTGATCAACACCTTGGCCAGTCAAGACTTGGCCGGTCAGCCTTGGGCCCGTTTGTTTCTGATCAGTACACTGGTGTTGTTGATCTCGGCGCTATCGTTATGGTTTTATTTTGCCCTAACTAAAAGGACCTCCGCGGCTACCTTTACCTCTATCTTTCAAGGTGGCGTGCGCTTTAATACCTACATCGCGCTCTCGGTTTCCGGCGCCTACTTTGGCAAAGAAGGCTTGGCGCTGATCTCGGTGGCCTTGGGCTCGATGATTGTGGTGGCCAATATTCTCTGTGTTGGGGTCTTTGTACTTTACGGCAAGGCGGAGGCGCGCACGCTTAAGACCTTTGCTAAGCAGCTGGTGATGAATCCGCTCGTGATTGGCTGCTCGATCGGCTGGGTGCTCAGCTTGTCCGGCATCGGCCTGCCTTGGGTTAGCTCGGACATCTTTGAAATCATCGGCCGGGCTGCTTTGCCGCTCGGTCTATTGGCGGTCGGTGCCGCCTTACGGCCGCGTCTGGTTTGGGGGCATGCGCCATCGATCCTAGTTTCCTCGTGTGCGCAGTTCATCATTAAACCGGCTCTGACCCTCGCCCTATGCTCAGCCTTCGGCTTGACCGGAGTCGCCGCCGGGGTCCTGCTGATTGTGTTTATTGCCCCGACAGCGTCATCAGCCTATATTTTAGCCCGGCAATTGGGCGGCGACCTAGAGGCCATGGCCTCAATTATCACCCTGCAAACCATTGTCGCCTTCGCGGTGATGCCGATATGGGCTTGGGTCTGGTTGACCGCACTCTAGGGCCTGCAGGTTGTTGCTGGGAGGCACTGGCGGAACGGCCGCCACTGCCTGATTATAAGGCCAAAAAAAAGACCCCATTGGGGTCTTTTTTGTCTGCGCCTAGGGTCTTAGGCGTGACGCTTAATTGGGCCTACTTAGCGAAGTTTGCCGCGCCGAATTCCCAATTAACCAATTGCCAGAAAGCCGCCAAGTATTTTGGTCGAGCATTGCGGTAATCGATGTAGTAGGCATGCTCCCACAGATCGACGGTGATGATCGGAGTTTGATCGCCCGTGATCGGGGTGCCGGCATTGCTGGTATTGACGATATCCAGGCTGCCGTCGCTGTTCTTAACCAGCCAAGTCCAGCTGGAACCGAAGTTGTTCACGGCCTTATCGTCAAGCGCGGCCTGGAAGGCTTCAAAAGAACCCCATTTGGCGTTAATGGCATCGGCCAAGGCACCAGTGGGTTGTCCGCCGCCATTCGGGCTTAGGCTGTTCCAATAAAAGCTGTGGTTCCAAATTTGAGCAGCATTATTGAACACACCACCGGTTGAGGATTTGATGATGTCTTCCAGACTCTTGCCTTCAAACTCGCTGCCCGGAAGCAAGCCATTGAGCTTGGCAACATAGGTTGCGTGATGTTTGCCGTGATGAAACTCAAGCGTTTCAGCAGAAATATGTGGCACTAAGGCATCGATTGCGTAGGGTAAAGTAGGTACTTCAAAAGCCATGGATAGTCTCCGTCGGATTTAGGTTGGTGAATTTAACACTCTATATCATCGGGGCTGATCGGCGCACTTTCAAGTTTTATGTCTTGCAAACCCGTCTTTTCGCGCGCAGATAGGTCTACAAGGCCCTAGCCCGGGGTTCCGCCCGACCGCTGTCGTGATCCATATTGTGGCGCCGAAACCGAGTGTCGGGCTAACGGTCGGGGGCAATCGTAGGACATCTTATCGGCCCAGTGGATCATATAGACCATTATATAGTCTTTTGCCGAAAAGAGGGTCGGATGCCGGTTGCCCTCTGCCACATAACCCCAGATAATGAGGGTCATTAATAAAACAAACAGGGTTAAACGATGGCTGAAAAAACTCCAGCGGGTGATTTACCTCGAATGGTGCCGGATCGAGATGATATTCGCAGCCGGAATGTTCGGACCAATCCCGAACGTAAACCCGCAGTGGAAAAAAAGACCAGCGATGTTCAATCCAGATCCCACACCTCTTGGGTTGTGGCGCTATTTTTGATTGTCGCCGGTATCGCCATCGGATATCTGGCACTGCAACAGTATTCCGCTGTACAGCTGTTAAACTCCTACGAAGAACGTTTGATGTTGGCCGATGAGCGCATTGTCAGTCTGGAGCAATCCTTGACTCAGACCGATGAGTCCGTATCGATGAACGGAACGGCCATCAACGCCCAATTTAAGGCGATCAAGGTAGAAACCGACTTGCAGATGGATGAGATCCGGAAACTATGGGATGTCTCCAATGTTAGAAATCGTACCTGGATTGAGGCTAACCAGGCGGCCTTGGCTGATCAGCTTAAGAACGTCGGCCTAATCAATGACAGCTTATCGACGGTGCAGCTGGGCCAGGCAGAGGAAGTTGAGAAGCTTGCGAGCCTGAGTGACCAACTGAGCATTGAAAAGACCGAGCGTGGCCAGTCTGATCAGAAGTTTGAGCAAGCGTTGGTGCAGATCGAGCAACAGTTTGAACAATTCGATGAGGTTGAACAGCAGCTTGCGCAAGATATCGAGCGCATAACGGCCGATCTTTCCGCGGCGTCCAGCACACTAAACAGCATTCTCGATGCCAATTACGCTGAGCAGATCTTGACCCTAAGCTTGACTCAAGAGCTAGCGGCCGCTGAGCGAGATCAAATCATTGCCGAGCAAGGCGAAAGTGCCGCCGAACAAGATAAATTCAGTGCTAAACAACAGATCAATACGGCCAATATTACCGAGCTTCTGGGTGCGATTGAGGCCGTAGATGCGGGTCGACTGGCAACCAATAAACGCCTCACCGCGCTCTCCGGTCAGTTGGATAGCGTCAGCGCTAAGGTGATGGCGCTCACCGGGCAATAGCCTAGGTCGTGCCAACCCTCGGTTAAGGGCTGGCGGGCGTTGGTTTGGGTCCACGGGTGTCTTGCCCTGAGTGCAAAAGGGTTTTTGTGGTCGGTTAAGCCATTAGAGAGCAATGCATATGCTTTGTTCGAGTGTTGACAGCTAAAAGGCTGCAAAGCTTATTTTTGGATTGAGCCGCAGTGACCGATAACAGTGACCGATAACAGTGACCGATAACAGTGACCGATAACAACACAGCCCTAAATACTCGCCATAAGGCCATCCTTAAATGGCTGGAGTCCGACGGTGTAGTCCGGGTCGAGCATATGGTGCGTCGTTATCAGGTCACCGAGCAAACCATTCGGCGCGACCTGACCTGGCTGGCGCAGCAGCGTCTGATTACCCGCTTGCACGGCGCGGCCAAGCCCTTGAATTCGACCGAAAATATTGCCTACAGCGATCGGCAAATACTGCATCATCGGGCGAAACAGAAAATCGCTGCCGCCATTGCCGCCCTAATCCCCGACAATGCCAGCCTATTTATCAATATCGGCACCACGACCGAAACCATCGCCCATGCGCTAATGAACCATCGCGGGCTGCAGATAATCACCAATAATTTGCATGTCGCAGCCCTGATGAGTCAGAAGATCGACTTCCGTGTAATCGTCACCAGTGGAGAAGTCAGGGCCACTGATGGTGGCATTATGGGCGAGGCCACACTCGATTTTATTCAACAATTCAAACTGGATTACGGCCTTATTGGCATCAGTGCCATCGACAATGAAGGCACCCTATTGGATTTTGACTACCGTGAAGTGAAGGTGGCACAAGCGATTATCGAGCACAGTCGGCAAGTTTTTTTGGCCGCCGATCACAGCAAGTTTGGTCGCAAAGCAATGGTGCGCTTGGGTAACTTAGCCCAAGCGGATCGACTCTTTACTGACCAAGCCCCGCCTACTGATATCCTCGGTTTGATGAACGACAGTGATGTTGCGCTGCATATCTGTCGGTAGCTATTAGTTCTTTTTTATGGACTTATGTGTCAAATTTTTTGCTTTTTGATACTCTAGCGCACAAATGTACCTTATCCAGGGGTTGCTCGACTAACAGGCTTGTCAGCAGCGCTCAGGTTCAATCAGTGTAAAGTGATGCGAAAGCGTCTTGTTTAGGAGGTTAGGCGGTGTTTTTGGATGAATTTCATACGGTAATTGACGGCCGCATTGTGGTGTCCGCGGCACAGGCGAGTCGTTTTGCCAAAGAGGTGGCGGGCGACTTCAACCCAATCCACGATCCCGAGGCCAAACGTTTTGTGGTGCCAGGTGATCTGCTGTTTGCACTGGCTATGTCGAAATACGGCCTAGGCCAACGCATGTCGGTGTCCTTTTCCGGCATGGTCGGCAAAGACAAGCCGCTCAACCTACCCGACAATCATCAGGGTGTTATTGAGATAACCGATGATGCTGGCAAGGTCTATACCCATGTTGAACACCATGGTGAGGTATCGCACGATCGCGCACTTATCGAAGCCGTTATTCGCAGCTACGTCGCCTTTTCCGGTCAGAATTTTCCCTATATATTGGTGCCCCTGTTGGAAAAACATCAGGTCATGTTCAATCCAAGGCGCCCTCTGGTGATCTACGAGAGCATGTCTTTTGAGCTGGATCGAGTTGCCATCGCGGAGCCCATACTGGCCCTGGTTAACTCGACGCTGGATGTCAACGGTAAGCGCGGCGATGCGCATTTCATCTTTGAAATCCGGGATGGCGATGAAGTGATTGGTAAGGGCGATAAAAAACTCATCGTCAGTGGCTTGCAGCCCTATGACGCAGAACTGATGCGCAAGGTGGTTGACGACTTTGAACTGCTTAAATCGGCCTATCGAACGACTGCACTGGACTAAATGCGGTCTTTAATGCCGCCAGATCCCTTTATATGCGCGGCTCGTCACCCGACGGGCTGCGCATATAAAGGGCAAAAATAACCCATCTCTTAACTCCGTTACAAAAAATTACACTCATAACTTGTTGATTTGCAAAGAGGCCTAAAAATCAGTGCAAAAAAGCTGGTATTTACGGGTGCATTTTAGATCGGTTTGCTTATAATCCGCCGCCCTTTGATGCCGGGTTATACCCGAGGTTACCGACTGTATGAGAAATGAGCTTTACACCGCAACTGAACTGGGCCACCTGTGTCTTGCCTCTAGTCTGATTTTAAATGAGCGTCCGTTGCCAATTCGTTTTTTTTACAAGGAAGATCCCCAGCACGCTAATGATACCGGCTTTCGTTTTTACAGCGGTCAGGAGACGGATGAATTCTTACTCGAGGAAAATGCCGCATGCGTCGCGCCATTGGACTGCCTCGAGCGTTTAGACCCGAGCATCACCGAACTGGTGCGTCTGTCGCAGGTCGGCAGCGTGTGGGAGCGCTTACCCAACACCAACGATTGGGTACCGGTGCACGATTACGACATCCCCGCCTAGTTTGATGGGCTGCTGACCGCGCGAGCGGTCACGCTCTGCTACTTCTACTTCTACTTCTACTTCTACTTCTACTGTATCCCTGAGTTACCCCTTACGGCGCTATTGCGTCCCGTCAGACACTAACCATGGCTTGGAAAACCAGTAGTAAAAGGTTCCGGAGGCACTGCGTGCAGTGCAGTTGAAGCGATGTCGACCGAGCGTTAAGGGTGTCGGGCTGATGAGCCGAAAGGACTCGGCGGAGGGGCGGCTAGCCGGCAGCGGATCACCGTCGAGAAAACAATTCAGGGGCCGCGTCGCCAAGAGGCTATCCGTGAAATTGACGGTGACACTCGGGGTTCGATCGGTCGTGAGCATATCGGGCAGGTTGGCCTCATCGACCGGCATCGGACGGGAGCCAATCTTGGTCGCCAATGTGGCCGTATTGGCATATATGCCGGCCGCGGCAAAGCGAGGGATAGCTTGGGCATGGGTGCCCGCCCAGACCCCTCCAGAATGTTGACCGAAACCGAGGTAGCCCATGTCCTTCAGTAAGTCCTGCAGCTGCGTGCTGAACTCGCCATAGGGGTAGGCGAACCAACGCGGCACAGCGTCGCCGAGCTCGTCTACTAGGCGCTGCTGAGCCTGTTCGATATTTGCTCTAAGACCGGCCCGCCCCAGCGCGCCGCCGGCCTGTTGGCGCACCAGATAGGCGTGATCGGTGCTGTGGTTGGCAATGGTTACGCCGCGCTGCGCCAGGGTGCGCAATTGCGCCCAACTGAGCATATCGCCATAGCCCTTGTCGATCGGGTCGGTGGCGACAAAGATGGTGAAGGGATAGCCAAACTCCTCAAGCAGTGGCAATGCATTGTCATAGATATCACGATAGCCATCGTCAAAGGTGATCGCGATGGTCTTGTCCGGTAAGGGCGAGCCATTTGTAACGGCCGCAAGGGCTTCCGCAAGCGGCATGACATGGATCTGCTGATCTTGAAAAAACTGCAGATGTTCGCGGAAAACTTGTGGCGTGACAGAGGTGCTCGCCGGACTGTCTGTCGAGACGTGGTGATAGACCAGGATATTAAAATGATCGGCCGCGCCGGCCAAGGTGATCCAGCCGCTCAGCAGGCAGCCCCAGAGCAGTCTTTTCACCAGACCGGACCTTCTGTGCCCAGACCAATGGCCCGCTGCGGATCGGTGATCCATTCACTCCAGCTGCCCGGGTACAGCGTCGGCATGGGGCGGCCGCTTTCACATAAGGCCAATAGATTATGGCAGGCGGTGACCCCAGAACCGCAGTAGCAGACCAGCGCAGCATTGGGCAAACCGGCAAAGCGCTGCGCCAATTCAGCCGAGCTTAAAAAGCGGCCATCGGCGGCCAGGTTTTTACTGAAATCGGCATTCATCGCCCCCGGAATATGGCCGGCCTGGGTATCGAGTGGTTCAATATCCCCTCGGTAGCGCGCCAAGGCTCGGGCATCTAAGACCAGGGTCGAGGCATCTCGGTCCGCTAGTTCTTGGGCGCTGATGGTCCAGTCGGCACGGGGCGTGATCTGAATCTCGGATGGCTGCGGCACCGGCACTAAGCGGGCGCAATCGCCGCCCAACTGTTGCCAGCGCGCCAGGCCGCCGTCTAATAGCTGGACCTTGTCGATCCCGGCCCATTTCAGCATCCACCAGGCTCGTGCGGCAAACATGCCGTTGCCCTGATCGTACACCACCACCTGGGACTGGGGTTCGATGCCCCATTGGCGCAGCGTCGCTTGCCACCGCTCGACACTCGGTAGGGGATGGCGACCGGTTTGCCCGGGCACGCACGGACCCGATAACTGCTCTGCCAGATCGGCGTATAGCGCGCCGGGTATATGGCCCTCACGGTATTGCTCGAGGCCCTTGTTGGGCGCCTGTAAATCGAAACGGCAGTCGAGAATAACCTGCCCGGGAAGATCGGTCCGG
>JBLHFL010000052.1:0-10438 GCA_047618105.1 Granulosicoccus sp. | reverse complement strand
AGGCGGCGGCACAGGCCGACATCGTGGTGCTGGTATCCGGTGATGGCGACTTTGCCATTCTGGTCGACAAGATCCGCCAGGGCCATGGTAAAACGGTTGAGGTCTATGGCGTGCCCAAGCTCACTGCCAAGGCCCTTATGGATGCCGCCAACCGTTTTATCGCCATCGATGAGGCTCTGTTGCTGGGCTAGGGCTCTGATGCCAGGGTAAGTTGTATTGTTAGATTTTAGAGCCAATTTTTGGCGCTGTTGGTCCGCCCTCTGCGGGGCAGTTGGTAGCCTATATCTGTATTACCATCGACGAGGAGAACGAGATGAGCACGGAATTAGTTCGAGTGGATTACCACAACAGCGCACAGGCGAGCGATCTAATCAGGCTGCTCAACGACTATGCCTGCGATCCTATGGGGGGCGCTGAAGACTTACCGGCTCACAGCCAAAGTCACCTGGTGGACGCGCTGCAGGACTTTCCGGGCGCCTTCAGCATCCTCTGCTATGTCGATGGCGTGGCGGCGGGCCTGACCAATTGCTTTACCGGCTTTTCGACCTTTAAATGTAAACCCCTGGTGAATGTTCACGATATGACCGTGGGCAGCGCTTTCCGTGGCTTGGGATTGAGTCAGCTGTTGCTCGCCGAAGTCGAAGCCATCGCGCGTGAACGCGGCTGCTGCAAGGTCACCTTGGAGGTATTGAGCGGTAATCAGGTGGCCAAAAATGCTTACCTTAAGTTTGGTTATGAAGGCTATGCCCTCGACCCCAGCATAGGCCATGCCGAGTTTTGGCAGAAGACCCTGTAAGTTCAAGGGGCGATCATGAGACAAAAAAAATCCCGCTGCGGCGGGATTTTTTATTGGCTGGCTATTGGCTTGATCAGACAAGGTTTTGATCAAGACAGGTGTTGATTAGGACCGATGTTGATTAGGACCGATGTTGATTAGGCCAAAGGACCGATGCCGACCTTGCTGCGGATCTCACGCAGGAATGGGCTGGCATAGAGACGGGCCTTATCGGCACCGGTCTGCAACAATCGATCGAGTTGGACCGGGTCGGCCATCAGTCGGTTGTATTCCTGGCGCTTGTCCTTGAGCTCCTCGTTTAAAAACTCAAACAAGAACTGCTTCATCTCGCCCCAACCGATGCCATCGGCATAGCGTTGACGCAAGGCCGCTTGCTCGGCCGGGCCAGTGAAGGCCGAGTAGATGGCAAACAGAGTGCAACCATTCGGATCTTTTGGCTCACCGGGCATCAGGCTGTTGGTTTGCACCTTGTTGATCAACTTACGGAATTTCTTTTCTTCTTCGAATAGCGGGATGGTATTGCCATAGCTTTTGGACATCTTGCGCCCATCTAGGCCAGGAATAATCATTGCCGTTTCATCGATCACCGCCTCGGGCAGGCTGAAGGTCTCGCCGTAGAGATGATTAAAGCGCTGGGCAATATCACGCGCCATTTCGATGTGCTGGCCCTGGTCTTTGCCGACCGGTATTTTCTGGCCATTGAACATCAGGATGTCGGCCGTCATCAGGATCGGGTAACTGAACAGACCCATCTCGATACCCTTGTCGGCATCAGCTTCGCTGCCCGACAAATTATCCTGCACAGCGGCCTTATAGGCATGGGCTCGATTCATCAGGCCCTTGGCGGTGATGGTGGTCAGAATCCAGCATAACTCGAGTATTTCGGGGACATCGCTTTGGCGGTAAAAGGTCACCCGATTCGGGTCCAGACCGGTGGCCAACCAGGTGGCCGCAATCGAGCGAGCGGACTCACGGATCAGCGCCGGTTCATGGCTTTTAATCAGGGCGTGGTAGTCGGCTAAAAAGAGAAAGGATTCGGCATTGGCGCTTTGGCTGGCCAAGATAGCAGGGCGTATGGCGCCGGCATAGTTACCCAGGTGGGGGTTGCCGGTAGCGGTAATGCCCGTTAATACACGTGTTGTTGTCATGTTGGTTTCGTCTAATCAGTAAGGCCTATGCCCAGCACTGTACTATAAGCGACAAGTGCCGGGCAACTGGCGGAAACAATAAAAAAGGCCGGTCTAAGACCGGCCTTCGGCTCTGCAGTGGCGCGCCTGACTAAGGTTTTTCGTCGGCTTCTTTGCCTTCGTTGCCTTCATCTTTGAGCCAGCTGGGCACCTCATCCTGATCGACTTGCTCACGCTCTTGCGGGATCAGGTCCTCTTTCGAGATGTTCATTAGCATCAGAATATTGGCGGCGACATAGATTGACGAGTAGGTACCGATCGCCACCCCGACGATTAAGGCGATGGCGAAAGCAAAGATCATCTCACCGCCGAGTATCGCCAAGGCGAGTAGCACCAAGACCGTGGTGAAGGAGGTAATAATGGTTCGGCCCAGCGTTTGCGTCAGCGAAATATTGATCAGGTACGAGATATCATTGCTGCGCAAAGTCTGAAAACTTTCGCGGATCCGGTCAGAAACCACAATGGTATCGTTCAACGAGTAACCGATCACGGCCAGCACGGCGGCGAGCACCGTGAGGTCAAACGCCATCTGGGTCAGGGAGAAAAACCCGAGCACAATCAGCACATCGTGTACCAAGGCGACGACGGCGCCAATGGCAAACTTAAACTGGAAACGAAAGGCGATATAGAGCATCACCAAGCCCAAGGCGACCAGCATGCCGATGCCGCCCTGGTTGGCCAGTTCTTCACCGACCTGAGGGCCGACAAATTCGTTGCGGCGCAAGCTGACGTCGTCGCGCATGGCCTGCACCAGGGTGAGAACTTCTTCACCCAGCGCTGGGTTGTTGTCTTCCTGCATGCGGATGAGCACATCGGTGTTATTGCCGAAATACTGCGCCGCAACATCTTTGTAGCCGGCGTCGACCAGGGTAGAGCGGATCAGTTCAACATCCACACTGCGTTCAAAGCCCAATTCAATCTGCGCGCCACCGGTGAAATCGAGGCCAAAATTGAGGCCGCGGGTCGCCAGGGATAGCACCGAGACCAGCAATAGCACGGCGGAAAGAAACAGGGCTATGTTGCGTTTACCCATAAAGTCGAGCACTTTCACTTCAGACATACTGTTCTCCTTAAATGGGTAACTTGGTGACCACTCGGCCGCCGTAGACCAGGTTGGTCAGGCCGCGGGTTAGCATAATGGCGGTAAACATCGAGGTAATAATACCGACCGAGAGGGTCACGGCGAAGCCTTTAACCGAACCGGTGCCGATGGCGTAGAGGATCACGGCAACGATCAGGGTGGTGATGTTGGCATCCAGAATGGTCACAAAGGCACGGTTGTAACCGGCGTCGATGGCGGTCTGGATCGGTCGGCCGAGGGCGAGTTCCTCTTTAATGCGAGAGAAGATCAACACGTTGGCGTCAACCGCCATACCGACTGTTAAGACGATGCCGGCAATGCCGGGTAGGGTCAGGGTGGCACCGAGAATCGACATAACCGCGGTCACCAAGATCAGGTTAACCGAGAGCGCGACGCTGGCAAAGACGCCAAAGACCTTATAGAAACCAATCATAAAGAGTATGACCAAGCCAAAGCCGATCACCACACTCTCTAAACCCTTAGCGATGTTTTCAGCACCCAGGCTCGGGCCCACTGTGCGTTCCTCAACAAAGGTCATCGGTGCGGCTAAGGCGCCGGCGCGCAACAGCAGCGCCAGTTCCGAGGCTTCTTCCGGACTATCGAGGCCGGTGACCTGGAAGTTGGATGAGAAGATGCCCTGAATGGTTGCCAGCGAGATGATTTCGCGTACTTCGAAATTACGGTATTGCGGAACCTGCTCACCGTTTATGGTCTCATAGCCTAAGAGCTCGGACTTCTGTTCGATAAAGACCACGCCCATCGGTTGCTTGAGGTTGTTCTTGGTGGTCTCGCCCATGCGCGCGCCGCCGGCGCTGTTAAGCGTGACTGAAACGGCCGCGGTACCATTCTCGTCGAATGTGGTCGAGGCGTTGGTGACGCTGTCGCCGGTCACAATTATGTCTTTTTCAAGCATGACCGTGCGGCTGCTGTCTTTAAAAGTAAAGAGGTCGCCATTGCCGTCTTTGGATTGCAGACGGTATTCCAAGTTGGCCGACTTGCCCAAAATGGTTTTGGCGCTGGCGGTATCTTGCACACCGGGTAATTCGACCACGATCCGGTTGCGACCTTGACGCTGTACCAGCGGCTCGGCAACGCCAATCTCATTGACTCGGTTGCTCAGCGTGGTTTGGTTTTGCTTAATCGCATAGTCTTCCATGGCGCTGATGGCCGTTTCGGTCAAGACCAGGTTGAGCGAGGGTAACTCCCGGACCTCGGTATCGGAATAGAGGAACTCTGGGACATTGCGCTTTAACCAGGTCTTGGCCTGATCGCGGAAGTCGCTGTCGACCAGAACCACTTGGAGACTGTCACTGCCGGTCACATTGACGGCGCGATAGCGGATACCCTCTTCACGCAAGCTGCGCTTGATGTCCGCTTCAAAGTTCGCCAAGCGATTGCCGATGTACTTGTCCATGTCCACTTCCATCAGGAAATGCACACCACCGGACAGATCTAGGCCTAAAGCCATCGGTTTGCCGCCGAGCACCGAGAGCCAATGGGGCGTCGTCGGGGCAAGGTTCAGGGCGATAATATAGTCACTGCCCAGACCAACCTGCAAGGCGGCCTTGGCGAGCAGTTGATCTTCATTGCTGTTGACACGGATAAGCAGCGATTGAGCCTGCACATCGGCACCGAAATATTGGACTTGCGCTGCATCTAGGGCCGCAGTGGCCTGTGCCAGGGTGTTGTCATTGACGATGACGCTTGCCTTGGTGGCACGTATTTGTACGGCTGGATCATTCGGATATAGGTTGGGCAGGCTGTAGTAGACGCCAATGACCAAAATGAAGCCGATTATTAGATATTTCCACAACGGGTATTTATTTAGCATGGTGATTCCCTGGCCGATGAAGCAAAACACCCAGCGTGGCTGGGTGTTTGTCGATATTAGATAGCTTTGAGCGTGCCCTTGGGCAACGTCGCGCTAATGGCGTGTTTTTGGAACGTTAGGCTTACGTTCGGTGCCACTTCAACTTGGATATAGTCGTCGGTTACCTTGGTGACCTTACCAGCGATACCAGCATTTGTGACCACTTCGTCACCCTTACCAATCGCGCTGAGCAGGTTTTTATGCTCTTTGGCACGCTTGGACTGTGGACGCCAAACCATAAACCAAAAGATCACAAAGAAAACACCTAACATAATTGGCAATTGCCAAGCGGGCTGTGCTGCGGTTTCGCCTGCGGCCAAGGCAGCAACAGGGATTAAAGCTAATACAAGTGCGACGAGCTTTTTCATGATGTACTCCAAGTAATGGGTTTGTTTTTTTTAAAATTCATCCCCGGTCCATCGAACCGAACCGGGTGGGCCGGAACGCAGGTGCCGCTCCGAGAATCAATACAGGCCGTTGACAAAAAATCGGATAGTCGTCTTATGGTGTCAAAGCCGGCGTTTCCAAGCCACGCAGCTGATAAAAGCCCTCGACATAGGCATCGAGGCGATTTTCTTCTATTGCGCCGCGCAATTGTGCCATTAAACGCTGATAATATCGCAAGTTATGGATGGTATTGAGCTGTGCACCGAGCATTTCGCCACATTTGTCC
The DNA here is from genome assembly GCA_047618105.1 of Granulosicoccus sp. Classification (GTDB taxonomy): domain Bacteria; phylum Pseudomonadota; class Gammaproteobacteria; order Pseudomonadales; family Natronospirillaceae; genus Reinekea. The sequence continues at coordinate 4,831 of JBLHFL010000052.1, read as the reverse complement.
AGATGATAGAGATACGCCTTGGTGAAATTGCGACAGGTATAGCAGTCGCAGTCGGCGTCCAATGAACTGGTATCGTGACGATACTTGGCATTGCGGATTTTGACCACGCCATCGGTGACAAACAGATGACCATTGCGGGCATTGCGCGTCGGCATTACACAGTCGAACATATCCACGCCGCGGCGCACGCCTTCAACCAGATCTTCCGGTTTGCCCACGCCCATAAGGTAGCGAGGCTTGTCGGCGGGCATCAGGGCGGGCAGGTAATCGAGTACCTGCATCATCTCTTCCTTGGGTTCGCCGACGCTCAGGCCGCCGATGGCATAGCCGTCGAAGCCGATCTGGGTTAAACCGGCCAGGCTGACTTCACGCAGATCGCGCAGCATACCGCCCTGGATAATACCAAATAGCGCCGACGGGCTGTCGCCGTGGGCATCCTTGGAGCGTTTGGCCCAACGCAGTGACAATTCCATCGATTTTTTCACTTCGGCATGGGTCGCCGGGAAGGGCGTGCACTCATCAAAGATCATCACGATATCGGAACCGAGCGCCTTCTGAACCGCCATGCTGCTCTCGGGCGTCATATGCACCTTGTCGCCGTTGACCGGGGACTGAAAGGTCACCCCATCTTCGGTAATCTTGCGCATCTTACCCAGGGAGAACACCTGAAAGCCGCCGGAGTCGGTTAGGATGGGTTTGGACCAATTGGCAAAGTCGTGCAGATCGCCGTGGTCGCTGATCACCTGGGTGCCCGGACGCAACATTAGATGAAAGGTGTTGCCGAGAATAATTTCCGCGCCGATGTCTTCTAAATCTCTTGGCGTCATGCCCTTAACGGTGCCATAGGTGCCGACCGGCATAAACGCGGGTGTTTGCACGTCACCCCGAGGAAAGCTCAAAGTACCCCGACGCGCTTTGCCATCGGTATTGTGCAGGGTGAAGGACATAAAGCTGGAACTGCTCATGCGGTGGCCTCGCTAGCTAAGGGCGGTAGGTTATGGGGGGTGACAAACATCGCATCGCCATAACTGAAAAAACGATACTGCTCGTGCACGGCTTCGGCATAGGCGGCCATCACCGCATCCTGCCCGGCAAAGGCGCTGACCAGCATAATCAAGGTCGATTTGGGTAAGTGAAAATTGGTTAACATGGCATCGACGGTCTTAAAGCGATAACCCGGGTAGATAAAGATGCGCGTGTCCCCGGTGAAGGGCTCAATAGCGCCAGAGGTCGAGGCACTCTCTAACGAACGGACACTGGTAGTCCCGATCGCGATCACCCGCTTACCCGCGGCCTGAGTGGCGCGAATCTGCTCAACCACGGTGAGCGACACATCGACCCACTCCGCATGCATAATGTGGTCAGCCAACTGCTCGGTTTTAACCGGTGCAAAGGTGCCTGCACCGACATGCAGGGTAACAAAGGCCGTGTTGACACCCTTGTCGGCCAGTCGAGCCATCAGGGCGTCATCGAAATGCAGCCCGGCCGTCGGCGCAGCCACGGCGCCTTTTTTGTCGGCATAGACGGTTTGGTAACGCTCACGGTCGGTGCTGTCATCGGCCCGTTCAAGATAGGGCGGCAATGGCATGTGGCCGTGTTGGTCGAGCAGATCGACCAGTGGCTCTGGGTTGCGGCACTCAATCTTAAACAGATTGTCATCGCGGCCGGTCACGACCAACTCGATGCCGCCTTCCATCAGCAGCTCGGTACCCACCTTGGAGCTCTTGTTGGCCCGAATATGCGCCAAGGCTGTGTGGCTGGAGGTCATCCGCTCAATCAGCACCTCGATCTTACCGCCGGAGGTCTTTTGGCCGAACAGCCGGGCGGGTATCACCCGGGTGTCGTTGAAGACCAAGAGATCGCCCGGCGATACCAGATCTTCAAACTGTGGAAAGCGCAGGTGTTGGCATTGACCGGTATCACCGGCCAGATGCAGCAGACGGCTGCCCGTGCGTTCGCTGGCCGGGTGGCGGGCGATCAAATTATCGGGTAATTCAAAGTTAAAATCGTTTAGGTGCATGCGGGCTTATCAGGGTACCAAAAAAGGCCGCCCAGTCTATCTGATTTGTCCGCCCGTCTCTATGGGGGAGGGGCAATCTTCGCCGCCACACTACCTGTCAATTTAAGTGGCCATTTAAGGGAATTCGAGGCACAACCCTCTGGGTTGGGTTAAAAGGGCTCACTCTTGATAAGAGCGCGCGCGACATACGCCGCCGTATAGGCCACCAATGGTAGGGTTGCAGTCGATTTAAAAGTCGTACAACCGGGTAGAAAAGTGCTCCCGAATCTGCCCGCGCACGATTGGCTTGGGTATCCAATCCGCCCATATGTCTAAGATCGGCCAGCCCTCGGGCATTAGACTGGGCACGCAGGGGTGGTGCCCATCGGGCGCCCATACCAGGCGTCTGTTGTTTTATTGATTACGGCTGCCGACAAACTCAGCAAACGTGTGTAGGGGTGCTTGGGTCTGCCCGATAACGCGATTAGCGCCGGAGTGATTGACCCATCAGTAACTCATTTGCAGCAAATTTAACAGCGCCTGTCTGCCGGGCTGATCCAAGCCCTTGTTTGTGCTCATGAGTCCCATCTAGTCGAAGACCACGTCAACCGGCAAAGCGCCTAAACGCTGTTGCAGGTTGTCAGACTCCGCGATATCGATCAGCGTCCGTGTATATCAGCCCAGATGTTTGATTTTTTGCGCGATGGTATCTACATCGCTATAAAAGATGCTTCGTTTGACTGAACAGTAGGCTGACACGAATGCCGTATCCACCGGGCTGGGCCAGTCGTTTCGGCTCAGCTAGATCAATATCTGGCGCGAGCACAGCGCCGCCGCGCTAACGCGCCAAAATGGCTCTAGTGCTTCTATCATCGCTGGTTCTAGGTTTTAGGTTCTAGGTTCTAGGTTCTAGGTTCTAGGTTCTAGGTTCTAGGTTCTAGGTTCTAGGGAGGCTAGGGCGCGGGTCTTACGGATAGGCCTTGGTCTAAATCAATTTCACCCTACACGACATGGCCAACTTAATAGAATGGATAGTGCCAATCCGGTTAATATGCATAACCGCAATTTAACCTCTTATAACCAGAGCCGCGATGCAAAATGTGCTAGCACATTTTGCATGCCGAATATCGCTTGGCGTACTCTGCTTGAAGCCAGTTGACTGGAGGTCTGTGTGAATATAAATAGACCTAATCGGGTGTAAATAAAAGGCCACGTCTCGATTCGGGTTTGCATCAGCGTCAGGACGGACGGCGGGACGCGAAGGGTTTTAGAAGTCGACCCACAATATATGCTTACTTATGCAGATTAATACACTAGACGCACAACGCTGGAATCTCGTAGGCCACTAAGACCTGCGATACCCGCTCTTAAAATTCACTCAAGACTGAAGCTGCGGATTGGTTTTTTACCTGTATAAGCTGACTTGCTAATTTTAAAAAATTAATATACTACCCTGTAAAACATACCGAGCCTCAATCGGGCTTTGTTATGTTAAAGAGCTCTAAATTGAGAATTTTTTTTGCTATGGTAATGAATATGAATAATAAAAGTTATAATAGATTACAATAATAAATTTATTATTTTAAAAATTCAGATTTAGTATTCTCAATATGATTCGTTAATACCGAAACTGCCATATTAACGTCTCCATCAGTCAACAAATTAAATATTTCATTATGGTGTCCATTAGTATATTTAGCCATTTCTAGCGACATATTACTTGTAATATTACTTCGAATAGCAGCCGCTTTTGTAGAAACTAATTTATAAGTTTCTTTCAAATGAGGGTTTTTACAATGAGTAAAAAAAGCGATGTGAAACTCGTTATCTAGCTGTAAATATAATCTAATATTTTCTCGTTTTAGAGAACGATTCATTTTAGTTACTAGGATTTCTAAATCGTCTAAAAAGCTGTCCTTGTGAACGGAGATGGCCTCTTTAATTGCAAGAGGTTCGAGATAAACTCGAAATTCACACAGATCAATTACATCTTGATGGCTGGGGTTGTAGATAAAACTCCCTTTCTGAGGAATGATGTTTACGATGCCTTCTTGTTTCAGTCTATAAAGTGATTCACGAACAGGGGTTTTGCCAACGCTGTATTTGTTTGAAAGCATTGTTTCTGATACCGGCTGGCCTAACGTTAGGTCACCGTTCATGATCGAATTTCTCAATTCATTGGTAAACGATTCCGTTAGCGACAGAGGCTTTTTCTTAAGCTCTAAAAAGTCCTTGTTCATAAACCTATCTAAACTCCAAAATTGTAGTACATATTATCATGTATACGGTGGTCTTATAAAGTGCTAATGCCTGGTTATAAGCACTATAGGACTGCACCGTTCTCCGTGGAATAAGTAGAGGTCTATTTCATTATGACTAGCAACCGTATGGGGTGATTCTCTAAAAGGGGTTCAGCTAAGCTATGTAAGCGGTATGTAACTTAAAACAAACCAAATTATTGTGCTGATAGTAATAAAGGAAGCAGCCGTGGTGGGGACAAGAATTGCAGAGCAAGTGGTCTCCAAGCCATATTTCTGTCCAAACGCCGGAAATATACTAAACATTGGGCTGCATGCCAAGATCACGGCAGTAATTCGAAATACCGGATCTAGGCCAGGGAAACACAGGAATGTACAGAAAACTGCGATAGGGTGAATAATTAACTTCCCGAATAGAGTAAACCCAATATCTTTTTTAAGGCCATTAATGTTTAACCCAACCAGTGAGCCACCGATGAAAAATAACGCAACTGGACCAGACGCTAGAGATAGCATATTAACGGTAGTTTTAATCTCGACCGGAGGTTGAATGGCCCAAATTGAGAAAATCAGT
>JBLHFL010000051.1:0-10461 GCA_047618105.1 Granulosicoccus sp. | reverse complement strand
AATGACTGGTGCTCAAATACTGATTTGGGTACAGGCGCCATTCGTAGCCGGAGCGGGTCATCACGACTTCGGACACAAAGGGGTCGACAAACCGTAACTGTAGATCGATCAGTCGATTAAAGGTTCCACCATCGACGGTGAGCTCAACACTGGCCTCGCTGCTACTCGGGGCCGGCGTAAAGCGCGCTCGAATCTTATCCTGTTCAATCGACACGGGCACAGCCTGGCCGTCGACCTCCATGCTGGCGTCAATCACCGCACCCAAGTCCGAGCTCAAGGACTGGCCTTTTGAGTCCATCAACAGAGCTGTTAGATTAACTTGACTCCCTTTGGCTAGTGTCAAAGCTAAAGGTGAGGTCCAACTGAGGTTGATATCGGACCGGACACGAATACTTGAGTCGCCCTCCAGAGTGCCCTGCACACGCCATTGGCCCACTTCCGGTGCAATGATACTGACCTGGCTGAAGCCTCTCCCGACGCGCCAGCTTTGATCGGCTGGCATGACGGCCGATGTGGCTTCACCACTCGGAGACATTAGCGTTACGGCTCCCTCCTTGTGGTACATCAAGACGGTCAACTCACGCACGCCGGGATCAACAGCAAAGGCTTTTCCCTGCAAGGCCAACTGAGTGCTTGGATAGACTTCTGCGGCTAATTCGGACAGGGCTTTAGAAAGATCGCTGGGTTGGTCAATGCGTTGGTAGTGCCCGCCCGTTTGGTCGGCCATCTGTTTCAACAGACCGTGATCCGCTTGTGCAGACATTGCGACGGTATGAATGCGGGCATTCGCGCGCACATATGCCGGTACCAACTGGTTGAGAATGCGTTCGCGTTCGATCGCGTTGACCTCGGCATTGGGTGCGATGTCGACCTTACCGTCGGTTATCAGAACAATATGGGATGGCCCAGAATAGGACGAGTAGTTAAAATCGAACGCGGTATTTTCCAGAGCACGGCCTAGATTAGTGCGCACTGCGGGGCTATTTTGAGCCGCAATTTTAGTTGCGATCTCTGCCCGCCAGTTATCCGTTACCGGCCGATAGGGCACCAGCATATTGACGTATTGTCCGAAGGTCCAAAGACCGGCACTTTCACCGTCCGGGATGGTATCAGTGAGCAGCTGGATAGCGTCCTTACGGGAATTGTTAGGATCGTTATCCGCCATACTCTTGGATACGTCGAGCAGAATACGAAGATCCGCCTGAACCACCGATGCTAAGCAACAGACCAGCCATATTAGACCCGTCAGCAATGGCTTAGGACCTATTATCGTGCTCGACATATAACGCCTGACAGCCATGTTTCAAACCTATATTAACTAATGGGGTTTCCAACACTTAGATCGGCCGAACGAGGGTAAACTGAAGCGGCTTTTGACAAATCGACCCAAATAACAGCAAAAAGCCCCAGTAGATGGGGCTAATATATCTAGTCTAGGGTCTTATGGGCTTAGATTGATGCAGCCAAATAGCGTCGGCCTTTTTCGGTAATATACCAACGTGTACCTTTCTTGCTCAGTATTTTACCGGTCAGGTCACGTGCCACGACAATTCCTAGAGTTTTGGTCAAGGTATGTTGGTCAAGACCGCTCTCGGTGCAAAGGCCCTTGAGGCTGCGAAAGATATAACGGCCATTGCCCAAGGCGGTCAAAACATTGGTTGAGGTGACATCGAGTTCATCTTCCGGCGCCAAAGCAACCAACTCGGCAACCTCATCACTCTCGGTTTCCATTTCGAGCATCGGCTCAAGTTCGCGCTGCATCAGACGTAATTCAATCATCAACTCATCGGCCTTCTTGCGCGCCAGATGGGATTCCTGTTGAATGCGTTTGGTAACCGTTGTCATCGCGAACCGACTGGACCAGGCGGCAATCAAACAAAAGCCGCCAAAGATCAGCATGCCACTGGGGTCACCCTGACTGGCGACAACCAGGTCACTGGAGACCAAAAACAACACCAACGGCACGACAAAGGCGCCCGCCAGTCCGCCGATCAGGGATCGGGGCATACTGGAGCTGTCGGTATCCGACTGAGCCTGCATATAGAAATTCAGTAAGCCACCAAATACACCAGCCATTAACATAATGGTCACTAATGCAAAAATATGATTGGCCATAGTTTTTTCTCACTCTAAGCGGTTAAATGGAATATCTCGCGCCGAGCCAATATACCAGCGGTGCGCGAAACTATACTAAAGGAAGCAAAAGACTAGACAGAAATGAGGCAAAAGTATACCACTGCTTTTTGACAGACTAGGTATAAAGCCCAGCCGGGGACTAAACTTCATCCGTTTGTTCTGACGCCAATGACCGTTTTTGAGCCTCTTTCAGACTTTGGATCTTAAGCACTATGGCCAAGAAAACAATCACGCCAGAGCCTAAGACAATAGCATTGATCATCGAGACCAACACCGTATAGGCTGAGTCCCAGCCTAGATCCAGAAAGTCAAAGGCGGCCACAATAATGGCCGGGGCATAGTAGGGTTCCGGTTTCACTCCCTGCCAAGGCGTCAGCACGACGCACAGGAACACCCAAATAATCCACCAGCGCAGGGGCGGCCAGCTAATATAGCGGGTTAGCTTCCACATCACGAGCCAAAAACCGGCAACACCGGCCAAATAAAAAACAGCGGCGTTCCAATACAAATCCTGATATATCATGCCCAAAAGCCTTTATTGATTGTCAATAATATGATCTTGCCACTGGTCTTCGGGAATGCTGTTGTCGGCGATCAAATCCATATGTTGGACCGATATGTTCACCGCGTGAATCCGCTCAGGGTCGCCGCTAACCAGTGGGTGCCAGGCCGGCAAATCCTGCCCCTCGGATAACAATCGATAGGCGCACGTTGACGGCAGCCAGAAAAAGTTCTCTACATCCTCAGGCTTCAACCAAACGCAATTGGGGACCAATTCATGTCGATCCTGATACTGCGTGCAACTGCAATCATCGGCCATATACTGACAAACCACGTTGGTGTAATAGACTGTACCATCGTCTTCGTCCTCAAGTTTTTGCAGACAACACTTACCACAACCATCACAGAGCGATTCCCATTCACTCTGGTTCATCTGCGCGAGCGTCTTGCGTTTCCAAAATACTAAATCGGCCATACTGGCGTTACCTATCCTTATGCATGTCGAGCAGGTAGTCTTCTTTGGGCGGCGGCATTTGCAAATAGAAGCCCTGCTCCGCGATCTGTGCCAATACCTTGCTGGCATCGGCTCGGGCCAATTTTTTGTCAGCCGTCAGCAACATATCGGTGACCACAACAGGCCGACCAAATATTGTCTTCAAGCCTTCTGGCAAGTCCTCAAAACGATTCTTTTTTGCCATATACAGGTAGGCACCGGGGTCACGCGAGGAGCGATAGATGCGCACTATTTCACGACTCATTGGGAAGCTCCCATTGTGCGTTAATCAGTGCCGAGACGGAATCGACCAGAATATCCCTGCGCCAACCGCTCAAAGCTTCGGGCAAACGGTACTGGCCATCAAGACTGCCACTGCGCAGCCACATTTCAAGCGCCTTACGGCGCGCCAACAGTTCCACCGGCAGATTATGCAGCTCGGCCAATTCGGCCAGATGATGGCGAATGGTTTTCAACAAATCGGCTTGGTCGGCCGGCAAGGGACCGTCGATTAACACCGGGTAATCCTGTCGCCGGGTCGCCTCGGCTTGCTTGACCAGCTGGATAACTTCATCCCCATAAAGCCGTATTTTGCGCGCCGGCAAGGGTAAGGCCTGCTGCAACTGGGTTCTATTAGTGGGCATTTTTTCGGCGATAATAATAAGCTCCTTATCAGCGAGAATCCGGCCTCTATTGTAGTTAGAGGCCTGTGCCAATACTTCCCGCCAAGCAGCTAGGTCCTTCAAGGCTTGCAAACGACTGCCCTTGAGCTTCCAACCGCCGCGTAATTTCAAATAGTAGTCTGCTGGCGCCACCGGTGAATAGCTGTCGACCTGGCGCTGACAATCCTCTATAACCCAATCGTAACGCTGCTGGGCACGCAACTGGACGGCGAAGATCTCGTAGGCCTGATAGAGCCAGTAGACGTCTGCCGCGGCATACTCACACTGCTGGTCATCGAGGGGTCGCTTAAGCCAATCGCTGCGCGTGGCCTCCTTGGGTAGAACGTGATCAAACAGCCCTTCCACCAGCTTGGCATAACTCATCTGCACCGGATAACCTAAGAAACCGGCGGCAATCTGCGTATCGAAGACATTGACGATGGTCACGCCAACGCTGTGTTTGAGCACTTCGGCGTCTTCCGACATCGAATGAAACACCTTTACGATCGCCGGGTTGACCAGGATCGCCGCAAAGGGTTGCCAATCGCTTATGGTCAACGGGTCGATTAGCCAGCTTTGCTCTGCAAGGCACACCTGAATGAGGCCCAAGTAGGCGTGAAAAGTCTCAGTGCGCACAAACTCGGTGTCCAGAGCCAACATCGCGGCACCAGACCACAACTCACAGACCTGCGCCAACTCCCGATCACTTTTAATCCAGGTAAACACTTCAGTCGAACTCAAGCCCAATCTCCTTTTTATCCGCAATCGCATTGGCAATCACATGACTATCGACCTTATCTAAGGACCCACTGCGCATCTGCGCAAAGCGTATTCTTGAGCGCTTAACGGCCAGGGGCCGCAATTGCTCGCTGATATAATGGGCGGTCGCTTCAGACTCCATCTGCTCATCGAGCGCCAAAATAACCTCACCAACACCCTGTGCTTGGACCAACGCGAGCAGATCGAATAGGCCTAATTGTTCCGGGCCGACGCCATCAATGGGCGACAATACACCATGCAAGACAAAATAACGGCCGCGGAAACGTTGCGCCATCTCCAAGCCGGCCTTATCGGCGTCACTGACCACAACGCACACCACCGTCTGGTCCCTACTGCTATCGGCACAGACACTGCACAGATCGGTTTCGGTTAGTGAGCGGCACGTCGGACATTTATGGACTCGACTCAAGGCTGCTTGCAAGGCCTGGCTTAAGGCCTGTGCGGCGCTGTTATCGCGCTCCAGCAGATGCAGGGCCATGCGCTGTGCAGAGCGACTGCCCACACCAGGTAAAGCCTGCAAGGCATGGATGAGCGTATCGGTCGCAGGTGTATAGGACATCAAAAATCCTTTAAAAGGGTAACTTCATGCCCGGTGGCAGGCCCATACCGGCGGTCACGGATGACATCCGTTCCTTACTGGCACTGTCGACCTTGCGCACCGCATCGTTTACCGCAGCGGCGAGTAGGTCCTCGAGTAATTCCTTATCTTCTTGCATAAGGGAATCATCAAGGTTAACGCTTTTAACATCGTGACGCCCGGTCATAACCAGCCGCACCAGGCCGGCACCGGCCTCACCCGTCACTTCCATACGGTCCACCTCGGCCTGGATCTGTTGCATTTTTTCTTGCATTTGCTGGGCTTGCTTCATCATGTTGCCCATGCCACCTTTCATCATCTTCTAGTCTCCTGACGGTATTGGATTGTGAATCGGCTGGGCCGACTCACGATTAAGTTCGGCTTCAAACTGGTCCACAAGCTGATTGAAAAAGGCATCGTTTTTCAGATGATTGTAGGCCTTGTCGCGGGCAGCGAGCACCAGCTGGTCGACCCAGAGCTGGGGTGTTTTCTCGACCGGCTTAAAGTCATGGTGCAACTCACAACAGCCGGGCAACCAGGTGCCAATCACCGCCATGAAACGCTCCAAATGATTATCGGTCATCACTTTTTTGTAATTCGGGGAAATGTTCAAGGTTAACATGCGACCGTCGAAGGCGACCCACTCACTGTGCGCAAATAGGGTCTTGGTCATACCGATCAAACCTAAGCGATGCAGGGTAACCTGCCACCAATAGCCCGGGTCTTGCTGCAAGTCGACCACCGGCCATTGAGCTTTTTCCAAACCGGTTAGCGTTTGATTAGCGGGCTCGGGTGCGTCGACTTCGACCGCGGCGACAGGTCTCGGCTGGACGATTGGCGCGGGCGCCTGCACTGCCTTGGGCGCGATCGGTGTTGGGGCTGGAGCTCCGAGCGCGGGATCGAGCAAGGCCGCGCCGGTGCTAACGGGCGCCGTCGGTTCGAGTATCGGGTGCTGGGCCGGGCTGTCGACCGGCCAGGGCGGGCTCGTCAGATCGACGTCTGGGCCGGCACTCGCCTGAGGCTGTGGCATCGTATTAACAGGTTCAACCGCCACACTCTCGGGTTCAACCTGCTGGGGCTTTGGGCTATCGAGTACTGCCGCACCGGCGTCGACCGAATGACTGGTCAAGGCGGTCAGTTCACCGATCGCGGCGGCCGGCGTTTGGCTAAAGGCCACCATGCGCAATAGGGTCATCTCGAACCCGGCGCGTTCACTCGGGGCTAAGGCAAGGTCTGGTTTGGCTTGAATGGCGATCTGGTAAAAAAGATGCACGTCTTCGGGTTGCGTCGCCGAGGCCAATTGAACAATCGCCGCCTTATCACCTTTCTGGTTGTCGATGGCACTGGGCGCGGCTTGGGCAATGGCGACTCGATGCAGCGTCGACATCAGCTCGGTCATCAAGGTCTGATAATCGGGCGAGTGTTCATCAATCTGAGCGATCAGCGCCAGCACCGTATCGATATCTTTTTCGAAGAGCGCCTGAACCAGCTTAAGCACTCGCCGCAGATCGACGCTGCCGAGCATAGCCGCCACTTCCTGTTCGATCAGCGCGCCCTGACCAAAAGCGATGGCCTGATCGGTCAGACTCAAGGCATCACGCATGCTGCCCCGCGCCGCCTCGGCAACCGACCACAAGGAGGGCTCATCATAGGGCACCTGCTCGGCGGCCAAGATGGTGTGCAAATGTTGCACTATGTGCTCGCGGCTCATATTTTTAAGATTAAACTGTAGGCAACGCGATAAGACCGTCATCGGCAACTTTTGCGGATCGGTGGTCGCCAATAGGAATTTGACGTGCGCCGGCGGCTCTTCTAAGGTCTTCAACAGGGCGTTGAAGCTACTGGTCGAGAGCATGTGCACCTCATCGATCAGATACACCTTGAAGCGTCCCCGCGACGGCGCATATTGGACGTTTTCGAGCAATTCTCGGGTGTCTTCAACCTTGGTTCGACTGGCCGCATCGACCTCAATCAGATCGATAAATCGACCATTGGCGATATCGGTACAGGCTGAACAGACGCCACAAGGGTTCGAACTGACCCCGACTTCACAATTCAGGCATTTGGCCAGCAGCCGAGCAATGGAGGTTTTGCCCACGCCCCGGGTGCCGGTAAACAGATAGGCATGATGCAGCCGTTGCTGGTCTAACGCATTAACCAGAGCCCTTAAAACATGGGCCTGACCAACCATTTCCGAAAAGCTCGATGGGCGCCATTTTCTGGCGAGAACCTGATATGACATAGGGTTTCGTTCGTTCACCGATAAAAGGCCACTATCGTAACTTTGATTGCCCACTGCTGCCAGTGCTGATATGCCGCTGAGGAAAAATAGCCACACAAAACAGCCAGTTAGACCGGACAGTAGGTTTTAAGGTGGTACGTAGAGGACTTTGGAACGGGACAGGATGATGCGAAAATTTTATATAAGCAGTTTGGGCGGCAGTCCCACCAGCCACACCCCGGCACACGAATCAGACGCTACCGTTGCTCCCTTCCGGGCCTGGCGGAGTTAACGTCCTCTCGTTGCGAGGGGACCGGCAGGACCACCACAACTGTCCGGCGGATTATCCACAATCGGGGCACAATGGCAACAGCCAATCAGGCACTTGGCTTAAATGAGCCGAAATAGCGTGGAATTAGAGCTAAAAGATTGAAATTATTGATAAAAGTATCATCCACCACAGTGCATGCTACGTAAGTTGGCTGGCTTGAACTTGGCGTAAGGGGCCTGGATGCCAATTCGGCAACCGGCATACGCGCCCAACAGCTCGTTCGATCAATAGCGGGCCGGACCTATGCACCATCTGGTGTCCCGGTCGTATTTGCGTCATTATATTCAGTTTTACCGCAGTGCCGGGCCCAAACCCTTGATAACGAGCCGTTTGGAGACCCTCATCAAGGCAGCTGAGCCAAACTAAAAAACAATAAGGCGTCCAATGGCCAATCAACTTGTCTGGTTTCGAAACGATTTACGTATCTGTGACCATGCCCCCCTGAGTGAGGCTCTGGTAGCCGCTCACCAGCACAACAGCCGGATCAGTGCGGCCTTTATTTGGAGCCCGGAGCAATTTAGGCAACAAGGCGCTGGCAGCCCGAAATTGGCCGCCTACCAGCAGGCCTTGGATGCCCTCAATAATGATTTGGCCGCATTGGGTATTGAACTGCAGATCATCACGGCACCGAGCTGGCAGCAGGGCGTCACCGACCTGATCGAGTTGTGCACTCGCCTGGAGGTGGACAATATCTATTGCCACTATGAACCCGGCTGGGATGAACGCTTAAGAGATGGCCAGTTCCACGATCAGGCACCCGAGCAGATGCATCTGCATCGCGCCAATGATCTGTATTCAGCGCCGCCGCGCCAGTTGCTGACCCTGCAGGGCAACTTTTATAAGGTCTTTACGCCCTATAAGAGAAATCTATTGGCCCAAATCATCGATACCCTGGTCGCCCCGCGCCCCGCGCCCAATAACGGCTTCCCCGGGCAAGCGGCGAAGCCGCTGGCACTGGGTGAGCGGTTCGTTTGGGATAATCCAATGCAACTGCCGGTTCTCGAACAGCAAGCGCACGAACGCCTCGATGACTTCATGGACCAGATGAACGACTACTCCAGCCTGCGCGATATCCCAGCCCGCGCTGGCACATCGCTATTATCGACCAGCCTGGCGCTCGGCACGCTGAGTAGCCGACAGGTACTCTGGACAATTGCCCAGCGCCAAGCCTTGACCAGCTCAAATGCCTTCCTCTCCGAGATTCTGTGGCGTGAATTTTACAAGTATTTATTGGCCTGGCGTCCCGAACTCTGCCTCGGCAAGGCCTTTAATCCGAAGTGGGATCAATTCCCATGGCAGACCGACCCGAGCTTGTTGCAGCGCTGGCAGGAGGGCCAAACAGGGGTCCCCCTGGTCGATGCCGCCGCCCGTCAACTCAATCAGACTGGCTGGATGCACAATCGTTTGCGTATGGTCTCCGCCATGTACTTGGTGAAAATTCTGCAGGTAGATTGGCGCCATGGTGAGGCCTGGTTTGCTCGTCAACTGGCCGACTTTGACTTCGCCGCCAACAATGGCGGCTGGCAATGGGTGGCCTCGACCGGCGTTGACGCAACGCCCTATTTCCGCATCTTCAACCCCCATGAACAATCTCGGCGCTTTGATCCAGACGGCGACTTTATTCGTAAATATGTCCCTGAATTGGCGCCATTAGCCAACAAAGCCATCCACCAACCGACACCTGAGCTGGCGCTCGCAATGGGCTATCCGTTGCCCGTTGCGGACTACAAAAACTCGCGCGCCGACACCCTGGTTAAATTTAAGAAGTTAGGACAAGACTATGACCAACATCATTGAACGCATCCAAGAAACCTATGCGGCGCTCAATAAAGACACAGTAGAGAGCGACCTGTTGGCCAATCTCTATGCCGATAACGTAGTCTTTATCGACCCGCTGCATCGGATCGAAACGTTGCCTAATCTCCAAGCCTATTTTAAGAACATGTACCAGAACGTCAGCCACATCAACTTCGACTTTACCCACACGCTCGGGGATGACAAGAGCGCCTTTTTGGCCTGGGACATGACCTTTGTCCACCCGAAACTCAATGGCGGCAGAGCCATCGTGGTACCGGGTACATCACGCGTCCAATTTGCTGATGGCAAGATTACCCATCATCAGGATTACTTCGACAGCACCGCGATGCTGTTCGGCCATATCCCGCTGCTAAAGCAAATGATCAACCTAATAAAAAATCGCCTAAACTAGGAACCCGCAGCATGAGTCGACCCAAGATAGCCATTATTGGCAGTGGCATAGCAGGCCTCACCGCAGCCAGTAAATTGCATCCGGACTTTGATATCCAACTATATGAATACAATGATTACCTAGGCGGCCATACCAACACCCATGACGTCACCGTCGAGGGTGTGGTCTACCCAGTCAATACTGGCTTTATTGTCTATAACGATTGGGTCTACACCAACTTTAATGCCCTGATGGCGCCCTTGGCCGTTGAGCGCCAGGCCGCCGAAATGAGTTTTTCGATCAGCGATGAGGTCACCGGCCTGGAATACAACGGTCGCAATCTGGACACGCTATTTGCCCAGCGACGCAATCTCTGGTCACCCAAATTTTATCGTATGGTCGCAGATATAATCCGCTTCAATCGGTTGAGCACCGAGGACTTGGCCGCCGATCGATTGACAGCCGACACCACCATGGCCCAATACCTGAATCAGCACAAACTCAGCAAGGCATTCACGGAGCAATACATCATTCCCATGGGCGCAGCGATCTGGTCAACCGATGAGGTTGCG
>JBLHFL010000050.1:0-10491 GCA_047618105.1 Granulosicoccus sp. | reverse complement strand
GTGCTAGTCGCGCTCTTGGTCGTTCCGCTACTGGGCGCGGCCAATCCGATGCGGCCTGACCCGCAGTCGGCACAACAGGCTGCCGTGCCCGACAAGGTGAGTGCGCAGACCCAGAGAGTGCCGCGCCTGATTGGCATTGTGATTATTGGCGCTTGGCAGCGCGCACTTTTTTCCGGCAATCGGGAGCTAGCGGTTGGCGATCGGATCGCCGGCTTTACTCTGATCGCCGTCAATGCCACCAGCGTGCTACTCAAACGGGGCGGTCAAACCACCCAATTAACCCTGCAATCGACCGGTGAAATGGTTATTTCACCGGCACTAGAGGATTAACACCTTGAACAATCCTAGTATCTGGCCCTGGCTGACCCTGATCGCAATCGGTCTGAACGGTTGTGCCCATCAATCAGCCCAGGTTGATATGCAACCGCTCGATGTCCGCGCCGAACTGGTGGCCGATCGTCCAGACCCGCTCACCGGAAGAATCGAGGAGCTCGAGCCAGTGTTGTCACCGCTTGCGCTAACCGAAGAGCTGTTGTCCTTAACAACGCCGCCCAAGAGTGAACAACGGATCGACATAGAGGCCACCAATCGACCGGCGGCGTTATTTTTTGCGCAATTGGGTCGCAGCCAACGGCTCAATATAGTGGTCGATCCATTGGTGCTCGGCAACATCACGCTATCGTTGCGCAACGTTACCCTGGCCCAGGTCATTGCCGCCTTACGCGATATCTATGGCTACGAGTTTACCCGCACCAGCTACGGCTATCGAATTGCCCCCAATCAGGTATCGACACGCATCTATCGGCTCAATTATTTAAATATAGAACGGACTGGCAATTCCAAGACCACCGTCGGCGGCGACGACAGCAACACTGTCAGCACGTCTTTTTCCGCCAATCTGTTTGGAACCGAAGGGAATTTCTGGGGCGGTATTAAACGCTCGCTGCTGGGCTTTATCAGTTCCAATCAGGGCAACGGCGATGCCGTGGTGATCAACCCGCAGACGGGATTACTGGTGGTCAGTGCGTCCAGCACCGAGCACGCTGCCATTTCCCGGTTTCTAGCCGATGCTGCTCTCATACTGCAAAAACAGGTCATAATTGAAGCCAAAATAGTCGAGGTTACACTCGACCAGGAGTATCGCTCAGGCATCAATTGGTCGCTCTTCAACGATCGGGTCGGCGGAGCCAACGACTCAATCGGTACCGGCTTGGCCGGCGACAATCTGACCGGTATCGGTAGTGCCGGCGGAATATTCAATCTCAGCCTGACACTCGATAATTTTAGCGCCATGCTGCAACTGCTCGACCATCAGGGCGATGTCCAGGTGTTGTCCAGTCCACGGGTCTCAACGGTCAATAACCAGAAGGCGGTGATTAAGGTGGGTACCGATGAGTTTTTTGCCACCGTCACCAATGTTGCTTCCGGCACCGAAGGCCAGGTCACCCCTGCAGTTGAACTGCAACAGTTTTTCTCCGGCATCGCACTCGATGTCACGCCACAAATTTCCGAGGACAATTCGGTCACCCTGCATGTGCGACCGACCGTCACCGAAGTAGTCGGGCGCACCAAGGTGATCAACCTCGGCAGCGAAACCTACTCCCTGCCCTTGGCCTATTCAAACATTCGCGAATCCGACAGCATCATCCGAGCGACCAATGGCCAAATTATTGTGATTGGTGGGTTGCTCCAGCAGAAACAGAATTTAGGTTCCACCGGACTGCCGTGGCTCGGCAAGATCCCCGGTATACGTTGGTTGTTTAACCAAGACCGCAAGAGCCAACAAAAAAGCGAATTGGTAATACTACTGAAACCCACCGTGTACGATCAATACACCGGTCTAAATGCCATGGACAACGTTTTGGAACGATTTGAATAGTCATGTATGAAACTTTTTTTGGCTTAACTAAAAAACCCTTTTCACTGACACCTGACACCAGTCTGTTTGTCAATTTGCCCGGTCATCAGCGTTGCTTTGCGCTCTTGATTCATGTCTTAGAAAGCGGAGAAGGGTTTCTTAAGGTGGTCGGTGAAGTCGGCACCGGTAAGACCATCCTGTGTCGAAAACTATTACGCTATCTCGATAGCGATCGGGCGGAGCCATACCATTCGGTCTACATCCCCAACCCGATGCTCTCCGCGGTGGGACTGTATCGTGCCGTGGGGCAGGAATTGGGCTTGGTGGTCGAACAGCAGAATGATCACGATGCGCTGTTGAGCCATATCACCGAAAAAATCCTCGCCTTAGCCGAATTAAACAAGAGTGTTGTAATCGTAATAGATGAGGCGCAGTCGTTACCGGCGGCCACCTTGGAGGCCCTGCGCCTGATTACCAACTTGGAAACTGAAGAAAAAAAACTGGTCCAAATCATCCTCTTTGGTCAAACCGAACTGGACAGTCTGTTGAATCAGGATCGTTTCCGCCAGCTGCGCCAGCGCATTACCTTTGCCCATTATTTGCAGCCGCTCTCCGCTTTGGAAACCGGTCAATATATTGCTTATCGACTGGGCCAGTGCGGCTACAACGGGCCAGCGTTGTTTAGCACTAAAGCCATCGATCTGTTATTCCGCGCGGCCCAGGGCACCCCCCGGATGATCAACGTGATCGCCCATAAGTCGCTAGTGGCTGCCTTTGCCGACCAAAGCAGGCAGGTGATGCCGATCCATGTCCGCCGCGCAATGGCGGACGGCCAATACGGTCAAGGCCGTGTGGAGCGAGCGCCGAGCCTCAAGCTCGCGCCTTGGCTGGCCCTGGCGGGCACCCTGTTGTTTGCCGCGGCCGTTTATTGGAGAATGGTGTGAGCCTAATCCACAAGGCGCTGCGCCAGGCCGAACGAGCCAGCAATCAGGGTCCACAGAATGACTACAACCCGCTCTCAGCGCCCCGCCAATCACCTCAAACTGCAATCTCACCCCTAGTCATTATTGGTGGCCTGCTAATCTGGGCGGCCATCGCGGTGGTCGCATGGCCGGTTGCCCAGCTGGAGACGCTCAGCACAGAGCCGGGGACTTCGACCTCGAAGGCATCGACCTCGAGTGTTTTGAAGCCGGAGTCAGTGCTCGACATCGAGCCTGAGCGGAGTACAGCCGGCAACCCGATAAGCGACAGGGTAACGACAGATGCCGACGTCATTGGGCCGAGTCAGGACGCGCTAAGCAACGCCATCTTGGCTATCGAAGCCTTGCCTGGAGTGGCCAGCGCGAGTGCGCACAACGAACCGCTCCTACCTGAGCGCACAATCGCTGCAGCGATGCCGAAGCCTCTCCCGGCACTTGGCCGAACTATCGCCTTGAGCTTAACCCAATCAACCCCGAGCACGCTTAAGACCCAGGCTCCAGCTCAGCCTTCTGCCACACAGGCCGGAGCTGACGGTGCCCCCGGCTTTGAGCGTTCGATCGAATCCGTCCCGGAGGCGGAGCTGACCTTCGCCAGTCCAGTCGAACGATCCACTGACAGTGTAATAGTGCAGAGCAAGAACCTGTGGCAGCAGCAGGTTCAGCAGGCCGTGGCCGAGGGTGCTATCGAACAGGCCGAAGCCATTTTAAAACAGTGGCTCGGCGCCGCCCCGACTGATCCGGTGCCGCGCATCTGGTTGGCGCGCAGCTATATCAATAATGGTTTCTATCGAGCCGCAGAGCCGTTATTAATGACTCTAACTGGCTCAGACGCCAACGCACTGCTGGGCCTAATCTATGAGCGCACCGACCGACCCCAATTGGCCGCAAAGCGGTTCGAAGCGCTCTATCAAGTAAATCCCGAGAACGGTCGCTGGCTGCTATTTTGGGCGATTAACAGTGAAAACAGCGGACAACTGGCGAAATCAAGATCCCTGTACCAAACTTATCTAACACTTTTTGAACTAGAGGATCCGGCCTTGACACAGTTTAGCCAGCAACGGTTGACCACCCTCGGTGGCTATTAATGGCCATGGACAGATCTTAAGATGACTAGTCAAACAGGGCCCTTGGCCGCCAAAGGGGCAAGAATTCGACTCGGTGATCTGCTCGTGGAGGCCGGCGCGATTACCGGCGGGCAACTGGGTTTAGCGTTGCAAGAGCAAAAAATAACCGGCAAAAAAATCGGTCGGGTGCTGCTCGACATGGGCCTAATTCAAGAACTGCAGCTGCTCTCGATCCTGTCTGAACACCTTAAAATTCCCTTTATTGAATTGCGCCAATTTCAGCTCGACAGCAAGCTGATGCTTGAGCTCGATGAGTCCATCGCGCGGCGCTTTCGCTGCTTAATTTTAGCTAAACAGCTGGACGGCCTGCAGCTGGCCATGGCCGACCCGCTCGACCTAATGGCCCTGGACGCGGTGGAAAAGGCCCTCAACAAAACCATTTACCCGGCGATCGTGCGCGAATCGGAACTCTTGGCGACGCTCGACATTGTCTATCGCAACACCAGCGCGATCGAATCATTGGCTGGTGAACTCGACAGTGAGCTGTCCCACTCCGACTTTGACCTAGCCGGTCTGGCCGATGACAGCGACCTGCAGGATGCGCCGGTGGTGCGCCTGCTGCAGTCAGTGTTGGAAGACGCGGTGACCATTAAAGCATCGGATATTCACATCGAACCAGATGAGAACGTGTTTCGAATCCGCATGCGTGTCGATGGCGTTCTGCAAGAGCAGGTGATTAAGGAAAAACGCGTCGCGTCGGCCCTGGTGATGCGTTTGAAAATAATGTCCAATCTGGATATCGCCGAACGTCGCCTGCCGCAAGATGGCCGCTTCAATGTCCGAGTGCGCAATCGTTCGGTCGATATCCGCATCTCGACCATGCCGGTACAGTTTGGCGAATCGGTGGTGATGCGGTTACTCGATCAGTCGTCCGGCATTTTGAGCTTAGAGGCGCTCGGTATGCCAGAGGATATTCGCAAACGCTTTGAAATTATGATTGAACGACCCCATGGCTTGATACTGGTTACCGGCCCGACCGGCAGTGGCAAGACCACCACCCTCTACTCGGCCCTGTCGACCCTGAATACGCCCAGTCGGAAGATCATCACCGCGGAGGATCCGATCGAGTATCGCCTGAGTCGCATCAATCAGGTACAGGTCAACACCAAGATCAATCTGACCTTTGCTCATATCTTGCGCACGGCCCTGCGCCAAGATCCCGATATCGTCTTGATCGGTGAAATGCGCGACCAAGAAACCGTCGCCATTGGCGTTCGGGCGGCGATGACCGGTCACCTGGTGATGAGTACCCTACACACCAATGATGCGGTCTCCAGTGCCATACGCCTGGCCGATATGGGCGTGCAAGCCTATATGGTGGCCACCGCATTGCGCGGAATTTTGGCCCAGCGACTGTTGCGCCGAATCTGCTTGGAGTGCCGGGTACCGCACCAACCCGATTCGCGCCAACAGCTATGGTTACGCAATATGCTCGGCGGCAAATTTGCCAATGGCCAGTTCCATCGCGGCGAGGGTTGCTACCACTGCAATAATACCGGCTATAACGGCCGGATCGCCGTCTATGAATGGTTAGAGTTAGATGACGCGTTGCTGATTGCCCTGCGCGATCAAAATCACAACGCCTTCGTCGACGCAGCGCGGAACAATCCCAACTTTAAGACGATGGAAGAGTTGGCGTTGGAATACGCGCAGGCGGGCATTACCCATCTGGATGAGGTGTTCCGCATCTCGATCGATCTCGATGACTTCGAGGGCGATCGACCCAATATGGGTGTGGCCCATATGGGGGCCGAGCTCGATGGCTGACTTTTATTATCAAGGCCGTGACGGCCAAGGCGCTGCGGTAGAGGGCATCTTGAGCGGTGACTCGCGCAGCGCGGTGCTGGCGCAACTGAAGCGTCAAAGCCTGATCGCTACCCGAGTCGAGCCGGCTACCGGTCAACTTAAGGGCACGGGTCTGAGTCTGAGCGCGCTCTGGGTGAGCCTGTTAACGCTCTTTCAACCGACTACCGTCTCGATCGACGAACTGATCATGTTCAGTCGGCAAATGTATGCCTTGGCACGCTCGGGCATTCCATTGATCCGTGCGATCAGTGGCTTGGCCGATGCGACCCGTTCACCGGTGCTGGCCCGGGTGCTGCGCGATATCACCCGCAGCCTGACCCAGGGCACCACCATGTCGAACGCCTTTCGCGGCCATCCGGAGGTGTTCGGGGAGCTCTTTGTGTCGATGATTCGCATGGGTGAAACCACCGGTCGACTCGACTCGGCCTTTAAACAGTTGATCGATCATCTGGAACTGGAAAAGGACACCCGGAAAAAGATCGTCGCCGCGACCCGTTACCCGATTATCGTCACCGTTTTCATACTGATTGCTCTGTTCATCATTAATATCTTTGTGGTGCCACAGTTTGCCAGTATTTTCAGCAAGCTCGGTGCCGACCTGCCCGGGCCGACGCTGCTGCTCATCGCCAGTTCTAACTTTATGATCGCTTACTGGTGGGCCATCTTGGGCGTGCTCGCCGGCAGTATTATTGCCCTGGTGCGTTGGAAAAAAACCCCATCTGGCCACCTCACGTGGGACAGATGGGTGTTAAAGGTACCGATTCTCGGCGGCATCTTCGAGCGCGTCGCTCTGGGCCGTTTCGCCCGACCCTTTGCGATGATGCTCGAGGCCGGCGTACCCTTACTGCAGGCCTTAGCGGTGACCGCCCGCACCGTTGGCAATGAACATATAGGCAAGGGTATAGACGGCATGCAAAATGGCATCGAGCGGGGCGAGTCGCTCTTGGCGACGGCATCGAGCAGCGGGATGTTCAACCCGCTGATTCTGCAAATGATTGCCGTCGGCGAAGAGACCGGCAATGTGTCCGATCTATTGGTCGACATCGCCGACTTCTATGACCAGGAAGTGGAATACGATTTAAAACGCATGGCCGAATCAATCGAACCCTTGTTATTGATGTTTATGGGCGCTATGGTCCTGATTTTGGCTCTAGGCGTCTTTTTGCCGATGTGGGAACTGGGTTCGGCGGTCAATTAAGCCTTGCCCATAGGCTGCACAGCAGCATCCCGTTCGGTCCCCAACGGCCACTCGACTGGTACGATCCCCCTTTAGGAGTTATAGATGGCAGCAAAAACCGTGTCTTTGGTTCTCGGCAGTGGTGGCGCCCGTGGCATGGCCCACATCGGCGTGATTCGGTGCTTGGAAGATCAGGGTTATCAGATTGAAAACATCGCCGGCGCTAGCATCGGCGCACTGGTCGGTGGCTTCTACGCGGCCGGCCAACTGGACCGGCTGCAAAGCTGGGTCAGCGCCTTGGAGCGCAAGGATGTCCTAGGCCTGCTCGATCTCAGCTTTACCGGCGGAGGCTTTTTTAAGGGCGTCAAGCTGATGGATGCGCTAAGTTCCCTGGTCAAGGATCAGGTCATCGAAGACCTGACCATCAAATTAACCGTTGTTGCGGTCGATTTGGATCGCCAGAAGGAAGTCTGGTTTACCGACGGCAGTCTGTTCGAGGCCATTCGAGGCTCTATTGCGATCCCTTCGGTCTTTAAACCGCACAGCTATCGCGATATGTGGCTGGTCGACGGTGGCGTGCTCAATCCGGTTCCGGTGTCGGCAGCCATGCAGCAGGTCACCGATCTGACCATCGCAGTCAATCTGAATGCCAAACGAACACCATTCAATATGGTTAGCCAGTCGCGTGAGCCGCATATCGCGCTCGATCAGGTATCGCAACGCGGCGTGCAACGGGCCATCGGCCGGTTTATCGATCGTTGGAAAAGCGAGGATACTGTGGAGCCGGAGAGTCGGCGCGCGAACGAATACAGCACCCTGGAACTGCTCAACCGCAGCATCGAAACAATGCAAAACACCATTGCCCAGATGAAACTGGCGGCCAATATTCCCGATATTTTGGTCGAAGTGCCCTACGATTGCGGCGGCCTATTCGATTACCATCTGGCGGACAAAAACATCGAGCGCGGCTACGCCCTATGCTTAGATGCCCTGAAACGCTATGAAGCCCAGGGCGGCGAACCAACGCAGGACATTGTCACGCCACCCATAGCGATCGAAGAAGGCCTCTAATCGTGCCAACCGGCGCGCTAGCGCCCGTCTGCATCCCAGCTGAAGGCCATCGAACCAATGGCCAGAAAGATCGCCGACATCAGCGCTAGAATCGCCAGATGGTCGCTAATGGCCATAAAGCCGGCGCCATCGACCATGATTGCCCGCATCGCTTGGACCAAATGAGTCAGAGGCATCAGCTGGGAAATCTGATGCACCAGATGCGGCGCGCCTTCCAGTGAAAACCAAACCTCAGACAAGCCCATCATCGGCCAGGTAGTCATATTCAATAGACCGCCGGTGAATTCCTCACTGCGCAATCGGGCGGCAACCAGCAACCCTAGACTGACCAACGCCAAAGCCCCCATAAACATGGTCAGCACCAGCAAGGCCAGACTGCCGAGCATCAGGGTCGAGAGCAAAAAGCGCGCGCCCAGCAAAAGTACCAGACCGACAATCACCACCATCACAATGCGCGACATCAGCTGACCGATGATAAATTCCAAAGCCGTCAACGGCGTCGCGTTCAACCGCTTGAGCACCCCATTTTTACGATAGCGAACGATGGCGTAACCAACACCAAAGAGGGCGCTGAACATAATATTCATGCCGATAATGCCGGGCAAAACCCAGTCGACATAACGAATAGCGCTGCCACGAATCACCGTGCGTTGAAAATCCGGATCCTTAACCGCCAAGATCTGCTCGGCCATATAGCCTTTACGACTCTCCTCATTGACCCAGTATTGCGCCCGGTCAATATCAATCAGCAGATCTATTTGATGGCGGGCTAAGGGCGCCAGGCCGCGCTCGAGATCGCCATAGGGAATAAACTGCATGTGTTTGGTGGCCATAAAGACTGGGCGACTGATATAGCCATCCTGTTCCGACAAGACCCCAACCTTATACATGGGTTGCGCTTGGCCAAAAATATAATAGAAACCGAGCAAGAGCAGAAACGGAAATAACAGATTCCAGGTGAAAGTGCTCCGATCGCGAAAGAACTCAGTGTTCCGGGCGCGAAAAACGGCCAGCATACGTTTCATAGTGCCTATCCCCGCAGCGCATGGCCGGTTAGTTTGAGAAACAGATCATCCAGATTAGCACTCTTGACCTGCATGCCATCTAGAGGAATGCCCTGAGCCATCAGCTGTTGCAACGTCTTATCGAGCTGTTCTGTGCGCAATTCGATGTGCTCGTTGCGCTCCACGAAACTCAGATCAACTGCCCTGCCGGCCAGATTGGCCTTGGGCAATTGCACCAGCACCCCCTGAAAATGCTCGGCCAACAGGCTGTTGGGCGAGCCGCGTGCGACAATCTGACCCTGATCGAGAATGGCGATGGTATCGCACAATATTTGCGCCTCATCCATATAGTGAGTCGTCAAGACGATGGTTTTCCCCTGCGCCTTGATGGCACCGATCAGGTCCCAAAAATTGCGTCGGGCTTGAGGGTCCAGACCGGTGGTCGGTTCATCGAGAAACACCAGATCGGGATTGTTGATTAGCGCCAGCGCCAGCAACATCCGTTGGCGCTGGCCGCCCGACAGCTTGCGTGCGTCCTGGCCGATGAACTCACCCAGGGCGCACAGCTCGACCAGTTCCGCGATGGCGGCTGGCTGGTCATAAAAGGATGCAAAGAGCCGCAGGGTTTCGGCCACGGTGAGATAATCCTGCAGGGCCGTGTGCTGGAACTGAATGCCCACTCGACTGTAGAGCGCCTTGCTGGCCGGCTGACCAAAGAGACTGATCTGACCCGAGGTGGGCTTAACGATACCCTCGAGCATCTCGATGGTCGTCGTTTTACCGGCGCCATTGGGACCGAGCAAGCCAAAGCAACTGCCTTCGGCGATGGCAAAGCTGATGCCATCAACGGCCACCAGCGCGCCGTAGGTTTTTGTTAAGGACCGCACCTCAATTACATCGACCATGGTCACGCGTCTCCTATTGATGCGTCTGAAGATCAAAAAACACAGGCTAACCAAGCCCGGCCCAACTTACCAGCCTCTTCTCTGCTCGCGGTCCCACTGTGCAGCCGCTGACTGAACCGGCAACGCCGCCGCGGCAAAAATGTCAGCGTTCAAACGGCGATACAAACGCACTCGATGCCTGGCCCTGTGATACACTAGCCGGCTCTATTTACCTGCGTTTAGACCCCGCTAAACCGACAAAGGGCTGTGATAATCTTGGAAAAAATGTTGCTGGTGTCGCCTGTTTTGGCCCAAACTCTCGGACTGGAAGAGGCTCTTTTGGTGCAGCTGTTGTTCGATATGCAGCAACTGCAAGGCAGTCCCGAAGTCGCGTTGAGTCGGCAACAGCTGCAAACCTTGGTGCCGTTCTGGACCCCCAGTCAATTCAGCCTAGTGCTCAAACGCCTCAGAGCACTCGGACTGGTCCAGGTAAAGGGTGACGGCCCCTGGACCATTGTATGCGATACGGCCCTATTCGATGACGCGGTGAACCTGCGGGTTATGGCCGCTCCGGAGCCCACGCCAAC
>JBLHFL010000049.1:0-10799 GCA_047618105.1 Granulosicoccus sp. | reverse complement strand
AACTCCATGGGGGCCCATGACAGCGCATGGCAGGAGACCGCTAAGGCGTTTAATATCCCACTAGATCCGAGCTGGGTTCATCAACTCGGCGGTATGCCGTCGCGTAAAGTTGCGCTGGAAATTGTCGAACGCTACGGCTTGCAGCTGGATCCACTGCGCTTAAGTCAGGACAAGGTTTCTCGCTACGAAGCCAGCGCAGGCCAGGCTGACCTGAATCCACAGATTTATCAGATACTGAAAAATAATGTCGGGCTGAAAAGACTGGCGATCGGAACGGGGGGGCAGCGCAAACACGCTTTAGTCTCTCTTGGCAGTCACGATATACTGCGCTTAATCGATACCTTGGTGACTTCCGATGATGTAACACACCATAAGCCTCACCCGGATACCTTCCTGTTAGCCGCTGCGCGAATTGGCTTGGCAGCCGAGCAATGCGTGGTCTTTGAGGACACGCATATCGGTCAGCAGGCCGCGCATGCCGCGGGGATGGATTGTTTTCGGGTAGTCGCGGGCGAGGTGGCGGGGCTATACCCTTGTGGGTCATAAGTTGCTTAACGAATTTCTAGTACCGGCCGCGGCACAAGTCATGCTAGGCTGGCTCTAGCGCCCGAGAATAATAGGTTTCTTCTAAGGGTATTTTAATGCAAAAAAGCAGGGGGTCATGGTTTTGAACGTAACGATTTTTGGCGAGTTGGTTTTTTATTCGATGTTTATAGTCGGAGCGCTAAGCTATTACTTAGGTAGGCGTAAAACTAGCAAGCCCAAATTAGCGGCCCTAGTTGGCGTACTGTTATGCATTACACCACCATTGAACCTCGCGTATCTGGTAGTGCTCAGCATAAAAAATGATATTGTCCTCGATTCCGAAACGGATAACGCTTCTTAAGTGGACCCTTGGGTATCAGTCGAGAGGATTTGGTCGCTGCACGACAGGTTTGCTTTGGCAGCGTGTTAGCACTCGATTTCATGCTGGGTGGTAGTTATTGCGTGAATTGAATCAGAAAATCTGCACAAATTGCTCTATACATCTACCGCATGGAGTGCGATCTGTATTTCAAATAGATCCTAAGGCCATAATCCTAATTGCGGGCCAAGCGCCTGGAAGAAAATTCTATGAAACAGGTATACCCTTTGATGATGCAAGTGGAGATTGTTTACGAGCATGTAGAGGCAAACTATTAGACCAATTTCCTCAAGTGCAACTCACTCCTGCGATCGGGCAATATGCGCAGTCTTATCATCTACCAGAAAATAAACTGTTACTGACAGAGACGGCTAAATCATGGCAAGATTACTGGCCAAATATTTTACCTTTGCCACATCCCAGTCCAAGACATAATTTATGGTTAAAACGAAACCCGCGGTTCGAATCCATATCATGGTCTTATCCATCATGGGATTAGCAATAACAAACAGCAGTATCGACCGTAAAACCCTAGCATGCCCAGTTAGGTCTAATCTTCAAGGGGGGTGGTACGGTAATCACTTACAAGCCGCCATCAAAGTATCATTTCTGTTAGCATAGTGGTTCAGTAAAAACGAGGCACTTGCCCATGCGGCCAATGTTTGAACAGATAGACACCTGCGCCACACCCATTGGCCAAGTCACGCTGCGCCGCCGGCGCATTCCCGGCCTGACGGATGACGACATCTATGAAGTGAAACTCGGCGACGAGTTCCTGATGTCCAGCCTGTTTGTGAAAGCTGAAGAAGCGCTATCAGACCTTGGTCTGGCCGCCCTGGATGACCGGCCGGCCGATATCGTCGTTGGCGGTCTGGGCCTCGGTTACACCGCTGTGGCCGCGCTGAAGCATGAAAAAGTACGTGACATGCTGGTGGTGGAATTATTGGAACCGGTCATCGAATGGCACAAGAATGAGGATGTGCCTCTAGGCGCTATTCTGAATGCCGACCCGCGCAACCGCTACGTTCAAGGCAGCTTTTTCGACCTGGCCAAAGGTGAACCAATCGGCTTCGATCCGGATTATCCAGGTCGTGTTTTCGATGCCATTTTGCTCGACATCGACCATTCTCCCAGTGCCTTGCTCAACGCGGCCAATGCCTCCTTCTATCAAACCGATACTCTAACCGCGATGGCTAAGCAATTACGCGCACAGGGTGTGTTTGCACTCTGGTCAAATGAGCCTCCCGCGGATGACTTTACTGCAAAGCTGAAGACCGTTTTCGCCAGCGTAGAGACCCACATCATCCGCTTCTATAACCCGTTCCAGAACAATGAAGCGACGGCAACCGTCTACGTTGCTGTGAAATAGAACCATAGGGGTGACCCCTATGATTTCTTTGTTTTGAAGAACAATCGCAGCTTATTGAAAAACCGGATGGAATCTGCACTCATAGCGCATCGGATTTCCAACTGGTGATGACTGGAGCTCAGATGTCTCATTTTGCTTATATCGAGTCGGGCATCCGTTTGGTTACGGCAACGAAGGACCTGGGGGAGGCCCTCGTTTGGGGGTCATTGCACGGTAACAGCAGATGCAGCCGCCTGGTGCCCATCGGCAACGGTTACCTCACCTCACCTCACCTCACGGCGGGTCAGGCGGGACATCACCCTCCTGAAGGTCTCGGACATTGCTTTATCAGCTGAAAAACACAGGCAATTTCCGGTCAAGGCAGCAGACACTGTGCTTGCCTCGGAGTCTGTCTCATTGGGCGATATGTGATACTTAAAGAAGCACTATATGTAGTCCTCTTAAATATTTAATTAATAAAGTATTCAACAAAATCAATCTGCAGTACTAATCAACCCTGCATGCGGATTTTTCTAGGCATGTTCAATTGACAGAAATCGGTTCGGACTCCAGAATATTTAGCATACAGTGGGTTTGAGTTGTAATTCGTTTATCCCCCCAGAATTTTTTACTTTTATTATGGCGTTTAATATCGTGCATAAATTCGAAGTTTTCTAGATGAACTCTCGGTTGTTATCTTCGGTTTATCATTTAAAAAATTTGTCAAGAAACGTACTTTGTCCCGGATAGCCTTCAGTGTGGCTCCTCCACAAAGCTGCCCTTTTTAAGGGCGTTCTAAGAAGGAGCTTGGTTGGTGATATTAGTCAATGATATATCTCGATTCTTTAAGGATTGGCTGCTATACAGTATGTTTTTCTTGATTGTAAATTTCATTCTAAGTTTAGGTGAAGGGCCAGGGCCATATTTTTTAATAATTTTCATAGTCGCTGTTGGTGTGCTTCTCGCCTTTATCGTTACAAGATGTCGGGTACTTGTCGAGGCATGGATTTTTCGTGGGTTATTAGCATGTTTTATGCTTTTAAGTGTATGGCTGCCTGGCTACTTGGGCGCTTCTGAACTTGAACAGTGGTTGTTGCTTATTGGTGGGATCACTTTTGGAACCACGAGCGCCGGGTACAAGACCGATTTCACAAATCGGAAGGACTGGTAGCAATCACAGGCAGTCGGCGGGGTAGACTGCTAAGTAGACTCTTATCGAAAAATGGCAGCAACAACAGATGTCGTAAGTCCTGATTTAATTTATGAATTGGATAAGCTTGGCTTTAAAAAGGAAGGAATACTCAGGGAATATGGATGTGTTGAGTTCAGAACGGCAAGCAAAAAAATACCGCCATCAGGCGGTATTGTTGGTTTAGACAGTCCGGCCCCTAGGAGTGTTGTTTCACCCGTTCCGGAATCAAGCCTTTCGGCGCATAACGCAGCACCAGGGTAATGGTCAGGCCGATCACAAAGACCCGTGCCTGCAGCGCCCGACTGTCCAAGTCGGATGGGGCCTGCCAGTCAAACCAATGTTCGCCCACCTGGCGCACCACATCAAATACGAACAAGGCGACAGGCTCCGACATGGTCCAGATAATATAGACCAAGATCGCACCGAATAGAGTGCCCAAGTTGTTGCCGGCGCCACCCAAAATCACCATCACCCAAATTAGGAAGGTATGGTTCAATGGGATAAAGCCTGATGGGTCGAAGATGCCATTAAAGCTGGTCAGCGCGGCGCCACCGAGGCCCATCAAGAAGGAGCCTAGGATAAACACCTCCAGACGCCGGCGATTGACATCCTTGCCCATAGCCAGGGCTGAGACTTCATTGTCGCGTATCGCACGCAACATGCGGCCCCAAGGCGCGTTGTAGGCCCGGTTCAGCAGAAAGAAGATGATCGCGATCAGCAAGGCGGTTATCGATAGATAGGCCGCACGTGCCAGTTCAAAGCCGATCTCGGCTGGGCCGGGTGTCATCCAGGGCAGGGGGGATACGGTGAGGGTGCCGTGGGTGAGCCAATCGGCGTTTTTCAGAAAGGCCTTAATGATCTCGGCGATGCCCAGCGTGGCAATGGCTAGGTAATCGCTGCGCAAGCCTAAGCAGATATGGCCGACAAAGTACGCAATGGCACCGGCGACCAAGCCACCGACCAACCAGCCGAGCCACACCGGCAAGCCGAAGCCGCCGATAAAGCCCATTTCACTTTCAATGGCGTTGGCGACCGGGTCGAGCGAATACATAAAGAGAATATAGACTACGGCGATCAGCATTAGGGTGATAATGCGTTGCCACTTAACCGTCACCCCGAAGCGGGTCAGCTTCAGGGAGCCCCAAATCAGCGCGATACCGATCAGTAATTTAAGGAACACGGCGCCTAGGTCAGCCGGTAGTGCGGAGTCCCAGAATTCAGCATTGACCGGATAACTGAACAGCATGGTGATAAAACCGCCCATGGCGATAAAGCCCAGAATGCCGGCGTTAAACAGACCGGCATAGCCCCACTGAATGGTGAGGCCCAGGGCAATAATGGCGTAGCACGACGCCTCGACCAGCATGCGGGTGCCGTATGCGGCGCCCATCACATTCATGATCAGGATGATAAAACCCAATAGGCCGGTAAAGAGGATGAGCTCTTTTTTAAAGGTTCGAATCATAGGACCTTCCCCTTCAAAATGCCGGTCGGTTTTAACACCAAAATGCCGATTAGAATAAAGAACGGTACGGTAATCTTATATTCGGTTGGCACTAAGGCCATATTTGCTGGTAGATCCCAGGCCATGACCTCGGCCAACGGCCGCAGCAGGATCGACCAATTAAAGACGGCCAAAGTCTCTGAGAAACCGACGACAAAGCCCCCGAGAATGGCGCCATAGGGATGTCCGACACCGCCCACAATGGCTGCGGCAAAGATCGGTAACAGGATGGAAAAACTGAGATCGGGCTTGAGGCTGACATCGAGGGCCAACAGGGTGCCTGCCGCCGTCGCCAGCGAACCGGCGATAACCCAGGTGACTATGACCACTAGGTTCACGTTGATACCTGAAATCCGTGCCAAATCGGCGTTATCGGACATCGCGCGCATCGCCTTGCCGAGCCGCGAGCGGGTCAGAAATAGATGCAGCGAGACCACTGCGACAATCAAAAACAGAAACAGCAAAATTTGCGGTTCGGTGATGACGATGTTTTTCGAGGCCAAGTCCCACGGCAGATCGAGACGAAAGATCTCTTTACGGTCATCGACAAACATATTGCGCGAGGTGGTGCCGAAGAATAACCGCAACATGCCTTGCAACATCAGGGTTACGCCGATCGACGCCATGACCAAGACAATGGGTTTAACATTGTGGTTTCGTAATGGCTTGTAAAAGGCCTTGTCGATGCCGACGGCTAGGAGACTGGTGATCACCATGGCAATGGGCAGCATCAAAAAGGCCGTGGGGATACCGATTGCGATGCCGGCTTGAGGGAATAGGGCCGTCAGGGCAAAGGTAATAAAAGCACCGGTCGTCATCAGATCGCCGTGGGCAAAGTGGGCAAAGCGCAAAATGCTGAAGATCAGCGTAATGCCAATAGCACCCATGGCGTAGATGGAGCCGATAACGGCGCCAGAAATAAGCACCTTGTTGAGAAAGAAAATCAGTTCGTTCACGTTATTACTCCGTCCGTTAGCCGCCGAGAAAACTTTTCGCGACTTCTGGATCGTTAAGCAGATTTTCGCCGGTGTCGGTAAAACGATTACGACCGGCCGCTAATACAAAGCCCTTATGGGCGATGCGCAGTGCTTGTTTGGCATTCTGTTCGACCATTAGAATCCCCACCCCTTCACGGTTGATGGTGACGATACGCTCGAAGATCTCATTCATGTAAAGCGGCGATAGACCGGCGGTGGGCTCATCTAACAGCAACACCTTGGGTTCGATCATCAACGCGCGACCCATAGCGACCATCTGGCGCTGTCCGCCCGACAGTTCGCCGGCCGGTTGGTAGCGTTTGTCTTTTAGATCGGGGAAATAGTGATAGACCGAATCGAGAGTGCGTTGGAAATTGTCCCGACGCAGAAATGCGCCCATTTCCAGGTTTTCCTGGACGGTCAAGCTGACGAAGACATTTTTCTCCTGCGGTACGAAGGCCATGCCCATCTTCACGAGTAAGTTCGGATCGGCATTGGTGATGTCTTCACCGAGCAGCTCGATGCTGCCTTCACTGACGTGCAAGAGGCCAAAGATGGCTTTCAACGACGTTGATTTACCGGCACCGTTGGCGCCAATGATTACCCCGATCTCGCCGTCCTCGATCGCCATATCGATGCCGTTCAAGATATTCATACCGCCATAGCCGGCATGAATGTTTTTGGTTGCTAGAATTGCCATTATCTCTCCAACAGCCTAGGCCGCGTCACTGCCAAAGTAGGCTTCGATTACCTTGGGATTATTTTGAATGTCGGTGATCGAACCCTCGACCATTACGCTGCCCTGAGCTAACACAATAACGGGGTCGCAGAGCTTGGCGATCATATCCATATCGTGTTCGATAACTAGGAAGGTCACGCCTAAATCGCGATTCATGCGCAATATATTGTCGGTCAGATCCTTCAGCAGGGTACGGTTTACGCCAGCGGCGACCTCATCGAGTAAGACCACCTTGGCCTCAGTCATCATGGTGCGGCCGAGCTCGAGCAGCTTTTTTTGGCCACCGGATAGGTTACCCGCCAGCTCGTTCTTAATATGGCCGAGGCCAAGATAATCGATGACCTGCAAGGCCTTTTGGCGAATCGCCGCTTCTTCCTGGCGCACTCGGGCAGGCTGGAACCAGGTCGTGAACAGCTGTTCACCGGCCTGTTTGGCGGGCACCATCATCAGGTTTTCCACGGCGGACATCTGGCCAAATTCATGTGCGATTTGAAAGGTGCGCAACAGACCCTTATCAAATAGCTGATTGGCGGGTAGATTGGTCACCGCCTCGCCGTCGAGAATGATCTCGCCGCGGTCGAGCGGGAAGGTACCGGCGATGATATTGAATATTGTCGACTTACCGGCGCCATTGGGGCCGATCATGCCGGTTATGGAACCCTTTTCAACATTAAAACTGCAGTCATTAATGACTTTCAGGTGGCCGAATGATTTTTCGACCCCCCGTACTTCGATCATAACGGACATTAAACTCTCCACGGGCAACACGATAATCGGTCGCTGGGGGTGGTATCGGCCTGCTTCTGAGCCTGGGGCTCGAGCAGCGTTTTTTTAAAACGCTTGCCGCATGCGCTCGGGGATAGTCCAAGCGGGCTAGGCAAAGCGATTTTTTATAGGGCGCAGTGTACCGTCTCTTGTGGCGAAGATCAGCCAAATCGCCGCGAATATACAGCGATTGGGTGTTTTTCTATAAGCTTGATGGCTTATCCGCAGCCAGTGGGCGATTTTTTCGACGTGCCATCAGATAAAGGACTATTAACAGGCTCAGGCAAAGCCAAGGAATAAAGGCCGATGGCAGGCGTTGGAAGGGTGTTAAGCCGGTGCGCAGGGTCAGTTCGCCGGTCAGTTTGGCGGCGACAAACTGCTCGCTGTGCTGCAAAACTCGACCGTCGGCATCGATCAGGGCGGATACGCCATTCTGGGTTGCCCGCAGGAGGTCGCGGCCGTTCTCAATGGCGCGCATCCGGGTGATTTGCAGATGCTGATGGGGCGCAATAGAGTCGCCAAACCAGGCGTCGTTGCTGATCACGGCGATTAGGTCACTGTCTCGGGCGAGCCTGCGCACTAGGTCGGGGTAGGTCGCCTCATAGCAGATCACCGGAGCGATAAAGTAGGGCTGTCCGTTCAGTTCGGCTCGAATGGGCCTTTGCGGTTGCGCTGCCGGGTACATGACCGAGGTCGGTAAATCGAAAAAAGCGATGGTGCCGCGCAGGTACTTCTCCAACGGCAGGTACTCACCGAAAGGCACCAGATGCTGTTTGCGGTATTCACCCGAGGCCATGCCATAGCCCAGTATCGCATTGTAATAACGGCCCGCGTCTTGGGTCACGACACCGGTGAGCAGCGCCATATCGCGTTCGGTTCCGAGCCGCTGAAGGTCGGCCATGTAGGTCGGTATCTGTTCTGGGCGCAGCGTCATCGCCGCCTCGGGCCAGAGCATCAGATCGATATCCGGAAGGTCGCGTAAAACCTGCGAGTAGAAATCCAGCGTCGGTTGCTGCTGTGCCGAGGTCCACTTGCGGCGCTGATCGACATTGCTCTGTATGGCCGCCACCTTAAGAGTGCCGGTGGCTTCGGTCCAGTCACTGGCCGGCTGAACCAGGCCGACCAGCGTGCTCAGCCCGAGCAAGCCGACCACCGAGAGCGCCGTAATCTGAGCGCTGCGGCGCTGTTGACGCTGCAGGCGGTAACCAACCCTCAGCATGCCAGCACTAATCACCGCCACCATGAGACTCAAACCGTAAACGCCAAACAGAGAGGCATTCTGTGCCATCGGCGTGTCGGACAGGGCATAACCGGCAAAAAGCCAAGGCATGCCGGTAAAGAGCCATTCGCGCACCCACTCATTCACCACCCACCAGAGCGGGGCGATCAGCATTAGGGCCAGCGGCAGGCGGCGTAAAAAGCGCTGAAAGAACCAGAGCTGAAACAGGGGTAGCAGAGCCAGGGCCAGACAAAAGCCAGAGGTTAAGAGCACACCCAGCCAAATCGGGGTGTCGACCGTCTGCATGCTGCTGTAAATCCAGGACACGCCAAGACCATATTGGCTGACACCAAAGAGCCAACCCAACCACAGGGCTTGGCGGGCACTGGCGGCACGGAAACTCAACCAAAAGAAGCCGGCCACGCCGACGAAAATCAGCGGCCAAAAATTAAAGGGTGCCAGGGCCAATGGAATACAAAGACCGGACAACAGAGCAACTAGGGCCAACCACTTCGAGCTTTGCATAACAATCTGAATTCCGCGGGTAAACTGCCAGCACTGTACAGGGGATTTGGCCTTTGGCCAACAGATCGCCCTCGGCAGGGACGGGCCCTTTAGCCGTATAGCTGAGCCCGATCGAATCTGTTTAATGGCGATCCGAGCGGCTTGGCTATTTCGCTGAGGGCGACTTTGTCACTATACTGCCATAGTAGCAGCACGTTTTGCCGATACATGGCTTGTTGTAGCCCTAGGAGATTCTTATGTCAGTCGATGAACACTCAGCTTTGGACGCCAGCTTAGACCCTTCAGATCCACAATCAGACCCGCAATCAAAGCAGACAGATAGCGCCGAAGCGGCCATGCTGACCCCCTTGGAGGCGCGAATTCTGGGCGCTTTGATGGAAAAGCAACTGACCACTCCCGACCTCTACCCCTTGAGCCTGAATAGCCTGGTCCTAGCCTGTAACCAAAAAACCAGCCGGGAACCGCTGATGAAGCTGGAAAACGGTGCTGTGCAGCGCTGTTTGTATCAGTTGCAGGACAAAAACTTGATCGAATTCGATTACGGCGCCCGGGCCGATAAGTATAAGCAGCTGTTCACCCGGGTCTTGCACCTAGACCCCGGCGAGCACGCGCTGTTCTGTCTGTTGCTGTTGCGCGGTCCGCAAACACTGAATGAACTGCTCAGTCGCAGTCGCCGCCTCTATGAGTTTGCTTGCGAGACCGAACTGACCGAGCTGCTCGAAGGCCATCTAAGTAAGCTCAAACCAATGCTCTTGCGCATCGCGCCACAGGCCGGGCAACGTGAAGAGCGCTATACCCATCTGCTTTGCGGTCAACCGGATCTCAGTCAATTCCAGAACGAGGCGACCCAGGGTGGCGCAGATAGTAGTAGTCTTAAAGCCCGAGTCGAGGTGCTGGAACAGCAAGTCGCTTGGTTGATGGCACAGTTGCCGGCGCAGTCTGATAGCGATTAATCCAAGATGGATGGGTTGAGACTACACGGGTGACCGCTTAGTTTGGCTGTAATTCCCCAATTTTTAATCTGAACTGGTTTTAATCTCAACTAAAAATAGAGCGGTTATCAAACACAACAGTTGGATTGGCGGAACCTCGCTAGTCGAAGAATGTTGTCGCACTGGCCGTCAGGGCAAACTTTGTCAGGCTCCCGAATTCGGCGATCGACTCATTAGCTTTAATCGGGTCTCCAAGGTTGCAATCTTCATACAGGATCCTACTGTGGTATACGCATAGGGTATTTAAAGATACCTTATTTGTACATCTGAGAGGGCGCCGTATAAGCAAGGTGTTGAAATATTCTTGCAGCACTCGTTACTTCTATTTGCGGTTGTTGCCGGGCTTGATTAATTGACAGAAACCCGTGCAGGCTGCAGATTGGCTGCATTACAGGCAGTTTTGGGTCCTTGTCAATTAAACCAAAAACGGAACCCGGCAAAAACGGCTGAGCAGAGTAATAAGCCGTTATGTATTACCCTAAGGTATAGAGAATGAATAAAGCGGAAAATTTTTGGGATAAGGCTTCAAAAAACTATGACAAGACTGAAGAGCGTTTTAATTATATTCATAAAAAATCAAGAGAAAATACTAAAAGGTTCTTGAAAGATAGCGACACTGTTCTGGATTATGGGT
>JBLHFL010000048.1:0-10811 GCA_047618105.1 Granulosicoccus sp. | reverse complement strand
CCCAGCGGCTGCACAGCACGCTCGATAATGTGCTGCGCAACGCGCTGCGCTTCTCGCCGGCGGACGGTACCATTCGGGTGGCCCTGAGTCAGGGCCCAAGCCAGGTTACCCTTACCATCAGCGATGAGGGGCCTGGCGTGCCAGAAGACAAGTTAGCGCGCCTGTTCGACCCGTTTTATCGACTCGATCAAACCAATCCAGGTGCCGGATTGGGATTGAATATTGCATTCCAAGCGGTGCAGTTGCACGAAGGCAGCATTCAGGCAGTCAACAATCAGCCCCATGGTTTGACGGTCATTATAGATATTCCCAAGATGGCCACCCTGCGCGGCAAAACGCGTTAGCAGGTCGATACCCAGCGCCAACAGGAAGCAGGCTGCGGTATCTTGTTGGTGCTGGGCTTGTACAAAAACAGGACCGATCCGATGACCCCAGCCATTGACTACTTACGAGCGCACAAGATCCCCTTCACAGTGCACGAATACCAGCTCAAAAACAGCTCCGACAACTATGGCCAGGATGTCGCCGATGCGCTCGGGCTGCCGCACAGTCGGCTTTTTAAGACCCTCTTGATCGAACTCAATGGCAATCCAAAGACGCTCGCCGCTTGCTTGGTACCGGTGGCTGGCAGTCTCAATCTCAAACTGGCTGCGAAAGCACTCGGCGCCAAGAAGGCCGCGTTGGCCGATGTCGCGCATGCCGAAAAAAGCAGCGGCTATGTGGTCGGCGGCATCAGCCCTTTTGGCCAAAAAAAACCCTTACCGACTGTACTCGATATTACGGCGATGCACCTAACCAGCCTGTTCGCCAGCGCGGGTCGGCGCGGCTTACAGGTTGAAGTGGCACCAGCCCACCTAGCCCAAGCCTTAGGTGCCATTATTGACGACATTTCGGCCTAATCGAGTTTTTTAATGGCATATTAAGTCCTTAAACTCACTAATATCCGAGTTAAGTTGAGCAATCGTAACCACCTGCTATGGTGTCCGGATAACCTTCGGAGCATGGTAAATATGAAAACATTTTTTTCGATCTTCTTGTGTTTGACCCTCAGCGGCCTAAGCCAGGCGGCAACGCCATCACCGGTCGGCCAATGGCAGACCATCGATGATGAGACCGGTGAAGCCAAAAGTCTGGTGACGCTGTGGCTTAAGAACGGCGAACTGATGGGCCGGATCGATACGCTGCTCAACCCCGAAGAGCCAATTCCAATCTGCGAAGAATGTCGTGGCGCGCGCAAAAATCAGCCGGTTGAGGGCATGACCTTTGTTTGGGGTCTGAAAGAGAATGGCGACCAGTGGGACGGCGGTACCATACTCGATCCGGGCAATGGCAAAGAATACAAGGCTCGATTTCGCTTAATCGATCAGGGCGCTAGCCTAGAAGTTCGGGGCTATATTGGCTTCGCGCTACTCGGTCGAACCCAGATGTGGCAGCGACTGCCTTAAGACTGGCATAGATTGGATCAAAAAAACCAGCTTAGGCTGGTTTTTTTTGGTTCAGGGGCAGCGTTTTAATAGAATTCGCCGGAACCGGCCGAGGTATTGATAACGGTCAGCGTTTTAACGCCCTCAGGCGTCGCCAACAGCAAGACGTCCGCCGCACGCTGAGCAAACAAACCATTGGTCACCACACCGACGATATTATTCAGCTTAGCTTCCATTTCTTTCGCATTGGTAATGCTCAAGCCGTGCACGTCGAGCAGGATATTGCCATTGTCGGTGACCACACCGACTCGATAGACCGGATTGCCGCCCAAGGCGACAATCGCACGCGCGACCGAGCTGCGCGCCATCGGGATAACCTCCACAGGCAGTGGAAAGGCACCCAACGTCTCGACCGCTTTGGACTCGTCAGCAATGCAGACAAACATCTTCGCCACCGACGCGACGATCTTTTCACGCGTCAGGGCCGCGCCACCGCCCTTAATCAGCTCCAACTTTCGATTCGCCTCATCGGCACCATCAACATAGACCGCTAACTGACTCACCTCATTCAGATCGAACACCTCGATACCGTGGCCCTGCAAGCGTTCGGCCGTGGCATCGCTGCTGGCAACTGCGCCTTTAAAATCATGCTTAAGCTCAGCCAAGGCATCGATAAAGAAGTTTGCCGTGGAACCGGTGCCGACGCCAATGATCGCATCGGGACGCAGCAGCGGCTTAATGTAATTAAGGGCGGCGAGCGCCACCTGTTGCTTTAATTCGTCTTGGCTCATAATTCAGTCCTGGTGGGCGTTAACGCTATTATAGGGGGCATTGAGTTGTTACGCAGCCTGTAAAAAGTTCTTTTTCATACCAATGGCGATTATATCTCCCGAGTTGTTATAAAGTCCGCTGGCGGGCCTTGGGTTTAAGGGTCGTTTCACCGTACACTGTCGGGTAGTTATTCACTGACATTCCATCGTGACAAGGACCATTCATGTTAGAGCATTACGTTAAAAAAATTCTGAACGCCAAGGTTTATGCAGCGGCCATCGAAACCCCCTTGGATGTTGCGACATCCTTGAGCCGTCGACTGGGCAATCAGATTTTAATTAAACGTGAAGATCTGCAGCCGGTGTTTTCCTTTAAAATTCGCGGTGCCTACAACATCATGGCGCAACTCAGTGACGCCCAGCGCGCAGCTGGGGTGATTTGCGCATCGGCCGGCAACCACGCCCAGGGCGTGGCGCAGGCTGCCAAATTGATGGGCGTCAAGGCGACCATCGTGATGCCTGTGACGACACCGGAGATCAAGGTTTCCTCGGTCCGCGCGCGCGGCGGCAAGGTCATATTGCACGGCGATTCATTTGATCAAGCCCTGCTCTTTGCCACCAACTTGCAGCACGAAAAGGGCTACACCTTCGTGCACCCCTACGACGACCCCGACGGCATCGCCGGTCAGGGCACCATCGCTCGAGAAATACTGCACCAATATGGTCCGGGCGAAATTGACGCGATCTTTATTCCGGTCGGCGGCGGCGGATTGGCGGCGGGCATCACCGCCTACATCAAGTATTTGCGCCCTGAGATTCGCGTTGTCGCCGTGGAGTACGAGGAGAGCGCGTCCCTGGCCTCGGCCATGAAGGCCGGTAAACGCACCATTCTGAAAGAGGTTGGGCTGTTTGCCGATGGCATCGCCGTGGCCCAAATTGGCAAGGAAACCTTTAAGGTGCTCAAAGACCATGTCGATGAGGTGATCACCGTCTCAGCCGATGAACTTTGTGCCGCAATCAAGGATATCTTCGATGATACCCGCTCCGTGGCGGAGCCGGCCGGCGCCGCCAGCGTGGCGGGTATGAAAAAATATGTCGCGCGTGAGGGCTGTACCGGTAAGACCCTGGTAACCATTTGCTCTGGTGCCAATATGAATTTCGACCGGCTGCGCTATGTTGCCGAACGTTCCGAGGTAGGTGAACATCGCGAGGCCATCTTTGCCGTCACGATACCGGAAAAACCGGGTAGCTTTCGGCGTTTTATCAGTCATATCGGCAAGCGCTCGGTAACCGAATTTAACTATCGCTATAACAATGCGCGCGATGCACAAATCTTTGTCGGCATAAAGACATCCAGTGATGTGGAGCGTGTTGAACTGTTAGCCAGTCTGACTGACGACGGTTACAGCGTGCTCGACTTGACCCAGAATGAGGTCGCTAAGGCGCACGTTCGCCATATGGTTGGCGGTCACGCGCCACTGGCGACCGATGAGCGACTATTACGCTTTGAATTCCCCGAACGTCCCGGTGCCCTGCTCAAGTTTTTGACCGCTCTGGGGGGGCATTGGAATATCAGTCTGTTCCATTATCGCAATCATGGGGCCGCTTACGGACGGGTATTGGCCGGGGTACAGGTACCTAAAGCGGACCTAAAGGCCTTCCGTTTAAAGCTCGATGAGCTCGGTTATCGCTATTGGGACGAGTCCGACAACCCCGTTTACGCGGCTTTTTTGGGCTAGGTTTTACGGCCAAAGTCCCGCGCTGGCGGGCACTACAGCCGAATTTCACGGTCCTTCAATAGGCTCGAACTACGACAAGCTTGAGCCTAATGCACTATTCTTTGTGTCTTTTTTGCACACTTGCGGTACAATCCGCGCCCTTAATATTCAGTGGAACCAATACAGTGATAGACAATCTGCGTAATATCGCCATCATTGCTCACGTTGACCATGGCAAGACAACTCTGGTCGACAAGCTCTTACAGCAATCCGGCACCTTGAGTCGTAAAGACCTGAATTCTGAGCGAATAATGGACTCGAATGACCAGGAGCGTGAACGCGGTATTACCATCTTGGCGAAAAACACCGCTATCCGCTGGAAAGACTTCCGCATCAACATCGTCGACACCCCAGGCCACGCTGACTTTGGTGGTGAAGTGGAGCGTGTTTTGTCGATGGTTGACTCCGTTTTATTGCTGGTCGATGCCGTTGATGGCCCGATGCCACAAACCCGCTTTGTAACCTCCAAAGCTTTCGCCCAGGGTCTGAAGCCAATCGTCGTCATCAACAAGGTCGACCGTCCCGGTGCTCGTCCAGATTGGGTCCTCGATCAGGTCTTTGAACTGTTCGACCGTCTCGATGCTACCGAAGAGCAACTCGACTTCCCAGTGATCTATGCGTCCGCTTTGAATGGTGTTGCCGGCTTGTCCGCCGATGACCTGGCCGACGACATGGAGCCTCTGTTTAAAATGATCACCGAAGTCGTACCGGCCCCGGCCGTCGATTTGGAAGGTGGTTTCCAGATGCAGATCTCTGCGCTGGACTACAACAGCTATGTTGGCGTTATCGGTGTCGGTCGCGTATCGCGCGGCTCTGTTAAGCCCAATGCACAGGTTGTGATCATCGATGACGATGGCAAAACCCGTAAAGGCAAGGTCTTACAGGTGATGGGTTACCATGGCTTGGATCGGGTTGACATTGAACAGGCCAACGCCGGTGACATCGTTTGTATTACCGGCATTGAAGGTTTGGGTATTTCCGATACGGTGTGTAGCCCGGGTCAGGTTGAAGCTCGCCCGCCCTTGTCTATCGATGAACCGACGGT
The DNA here is from genome assembly GCA_047618105.1 of Granulosicoccus sp. Lineage (GTDB taxonomy): Bacteria > Pseudomonadota > Gammaproteobacteria > Pseudomonadales > Natronospirillaceae > Reinekea. Next base: position 5,794 of record JBLHFL010000048.1, on the reverse strand, counting down.
CAGCATGACCTTCCAGGTAAACGATTCGCCTTTCGCCGGTAAAGAAGGCAAGTTCATCACCACCCGTAACATCAAGGACCGCTTGGAGCAGGAACTGATCCACAACGTCGCCTTACGTGTTACACCGGGTGAAACGCCGGACAAGTTCCGCGTATCCGGCCGAGGTGAATTACACTTGTCGGTACTGATCGAGTCCATGCGTCGTGAAGGCTACGAGCTGGGTGTTTCCCGTCCGGAAGTGGTCCAGCGTATCGTCGATGGTAAGGTGCATGAACCCTATGAAATCGTCGTAATCGATGTTGAAGATGGCCATCAAGGTGCGATCATGGAAGAGCTCGGCCTGCGTAAAGCTGAGCTGACCAACATGGAACCCGATGGTAAAGGCCGTACTAAGCTGGAATTCATGACCCCGTCACGTGGCCTGATTGGTTTTCGTGGCCAGTTTATGACCCTGACCAGCGGTTCTGGCATCATGACCAGCATCTTCGACCATTACGGTCCGATCAAAGAAGGTGATGTCGCCAGCCGTAAGAACGGCGTACTGGTGTCCATGGTTAAGGGTAAGACCTTGGCCTACGGTCTGTTCCCATTGCAGGAACGCGGTCGTCTCTTTATGGGTCACGGTGTTGAAGTGTATGAAGGCCAGATCGTTGGTATTCACTCACGCAGCAACGACCTAGTGGTTAACCCGACTAAGGGTAAGCAGCTGACTAACGTGCGTTCGTCCGGTACCGATGATTCCTTGGCCTTGTCGCCCCATATCAAGCAAACCTTGGAGCAAGCATTGGAATTTATCGAAGATGACGAGTTGGTCGAAGTGACGCCGTTAAGCATTCGTGTTCGTAAGAAGTTTTTGACTGAAAACGAACGTAAGCGTAACGGCCGCAAGTAAATTGCACACGGTGGCCAGTTTCGACTGGCCACTGAGCACTTTCAGCGGACATAAAAAAAGCGGGCCAGCGGCCCGCTTTTTTTATGTCTCGACTTTATCGGCCGACGGCCCCGAGGGACCGTTTAGGAATGGCTCGGCAACAAGCCCAGGGACGTTAAGGGTACACCTGCCTGTTGCAGCGCCAACTGCAAGGTCGAGCGAATGACCTTAGGGTCGTCAAGCTTCAATAAGTCATTGGATACCGTCTCCGCCCAACCGGAATCGATCTGGCGGAGCACCGATTTAACCCGCAACAGGTTAGCGCTGCTCATCGACAGGCTGCGATACCCCAGGCCCACCAAGGCTACAGCACCGAGAGGGTCACCGGCCAATTCACCACAGACGCTGACTTCCATATTGGCGGCGTTGCCTGCCGCCACGATGATCTTCAGGGCCTTCAATACCGCCGGATGCATGCTGTCGTAAATACCGGCCACACGCGGATTATTGCGATCGACGGCGAGAATATACTGGGTTAAATCGTTACTGCCGACCGAAAGAAAATCGACCAGAGAAATAAATTCATTGACCAGGTATACGGCTGATGGGACTTCGATCATCACGCCAACCTGAGGCGTCTCGACGTGCACACCCTCATCGTTCAATTCGTACACCGCGCGATGGATAAGGGCCAATGACTCTTCGACTTCACCGACGCTGGTCACCATGGGCAACATGATGCGCAAATTGTCGAGGTTTAGGCTGGCGCGCAGCATGGCGCGCACTTGGACGATAAATATTTCCGGGTGATCGAGGGTCACACGCAACCCACGCCAGCCGAGGAAGGGGTTATCTTCCTTGATCGGGAAGTAATCCAGGCTCTTATCGCCACCTATGTCGAGGGTTCGCATGGTCACGGGCCGCGGATGAAAGGCCTCCAATTGCGAGCGATAGATTTTAGCCTGCTCTTCTTCGCTGGGAAAACGGCCCAACATCATAAAGGGGATTTCGGTGCGGAACAGGCCCACGCCATCGGCGCCACTTTCCTGGGAGCGAATGATATCGGTCTGCAAACCGGTATTTACGAGCAGATCGATGGCCATGCCGTCAGTGGTTTCACCGGGCAGGTCCGTCAGCGATTCGAGCCCTGAAACGCGCACTTTCTCATCGCGGAGCAGGTCTTCAAAGTAGGCTCGGCGTTCGACCGAGAGCTGGAAATAGACATGGCCGCGATAGCCGTCGACCACCAGTTCCTTGCCATCAAGCTCCTGCCAGGGAATATCCTGGGCGCCGAGTACGGTTGGAATGTCCAATGCCCGGGCCAGAATCGCCAGGTGGGAGTTGGCGGATCCTTGCGTGCAAACGATGGCGGCGACATTGCCCGGCGGCAACAGACCAAAGACGGTCGCAGAAATCTCCTCGCCCAACAATACACTGCCCATCGGGATGCGACGATCGGACTGCTCTTCGACCAGGCGCGCGAGGATACGTTGACCCAGGTCGCGCATATCCGATGCCCGCTCGCGCAGGTAAGTATCTTCCATCGCCTCAAAATGCTGCACATAGCCGCGCATGGTATAGGCCAGCGCACTGGGGGCGGACTCCCCCAGACTAATTTTCTCACGGACCGTCCCGGCAACGGCCTGATCATCGATAATCCCGGCGTAGACATCGAACAGGGCTAGTTCTTCCGGACGCAGCTCATTTTTCAGCCGATCTCGGCTGTCGGATAGTTCTTTCTGTACCGCCGAAATGGCCTTATCAAAGCGCGCCAGCTCGGCGCTGATATCGTCTGTCGTGGTATAGCGGATGCTGTCGAGGGTGATCGCTGGGCTCACAACATGGGCACGCCCAATAGCGACACCGGAGGCACAAGCCACGCCGCTGAAGCGAATGTCGTTTTGCGCCTGACCGCCCATGAGATCCATGCCGGACAGGGTCCCGGTCGCCTCGGCGTGAGCGATGATGCCCGCGAGTTGGGCCGACAGGGTTACCAGAAAGGCCTCTTCCTCGTCATTAAATCGCTTTATCGCACGCCGCTGAACCGAGAACACGCCAAGTAGCCGTCGATTGTGGATGATCGGCACGGCCAACAGACCGTGAAATTCGTCTTCACCGATGGTCGGCACATGATGGTAGTTGGGGTGGAGGGCCGAATCGGCTAGATTCAACGGCTCCTCACGCTTACCCACCAGCCCGATCATGCCTTCATTTTTGGTCAAATTTACCTTGCCGATGCCGGCCGCACTCAAGCCTTCGGTCGCCATCAACACATAGCGTTCGACATTGGGGTCCCAGAGGAACACCGCGCAGGCGTCTACATCCATACCAAGGCGGACCATGCTCGCCAATCGGCCCAGCGCCAACTTGAGGTCCCGGGCTCCGGTAACAGCGTCGACAACCTTGCGCAGTAAATTCAATAAATCAGCCATAGGCAACCTGAGGTCGATGGATTCGGGGCGCGAGCTCCGCTAAGGCTTGGCGATAGACATCGCGTTTAAATGACACCACTTTGGACAGTGGGTACCAATAGGATACCCAGCTCCAGCCATCGAACTCGGGATCGTCACTGTGGTCAAAGGAAATCCGGGTGTCATCGGAGATCATGCGCAACATAAACCATTTCTGCTTTTGACCCACACAGATCGGCAGGGTGTTATGGCGGATCATCCGTTTCGGCAAACGATAACGCAACCAACCGCGAGTGCAGGCGAGGATGGCCACATCGCTCGCCTCCAGACCAACTTCTTCGTGCAGCTCTCGATACAGCGCTTCGAGCGGTGTTTCATGCTGGCGGATACCACCTTGGGGAAACTGCCACGCATCTTGGCCAATACGGCGCGCCCATAAGACCTGGCCGGCGGTGTTGGTGAGAATTATGCCGACGTTGGGTCGGTAGCCGTCTGAATCAATCATTCGTTATTCCATTAAACGCCATTCATCTGGGGGTCGTAGATAGGTCACATACCCAATTATCGGCTGCTATTGTTCCACAAGCGCACTGAAAGCGCCAATTGGCGAATCTGCACTGGCGCTTTGGCTTGGCGCTCATTTCGCGCTAGAATCACTCGATACTCCACTGCTGTTCAGGACATAACCGTGACCCTCGCCATTTTTGATCTCGACAACACCCTCATCTGTGGCGATTCCGACCATGCCTGGGGTCAGTTTTTGGTCGACCAGGGTCTGGTCGACACCGACACTGTGCGTGCGGCCAACGACTATTTCTTGGCTGAGTATCAGGCCGGTACTTTAAATATAGATGAATATTTGGAGTTTACGCTCGCGTTTTTGGCCGGAAAATCCCCGACCGAGTTAGCGCCCTTACACCTGCAGTTTATGACCGAGGTGGTTGAGCCGATGATGCTGCCACAGGCCGTTGACCTCATTGCTCGGCATCGTGCGCTCGGCCACCAGCTGTTGATTATCACTGCCACCAATCGCTTTATTACCGAACCGATTGCCCAGCGCTTGGGCATTGAGCAGTTAATCGCCTGTGAGGCGGAATTGATTGGCGCCTGCTATACGGGCAAGGCCACCGGCACGCCCAGCTTCGGGCAGGGTAAGGTGGTCCGTTTGGAGCAGTGGTTAGCTGAACGCAATGAGAGCCTTGAGGGTGCCTGGTTCTATTCGGACTCGCGCAATGACCTGCCCTTGTTAGAGCGAGTCGATAATCCGATCGCAGTCAACCCCGATCAGACGCTCAGGGACATCGCGCAGACGAACGGCTGGCCCATACTCGACCTAAGGAAACCCGCGTGAAAAATATTGCACTTGCATTAGCTGGCCTCTGTGCCGTATTAACAGGCTGTAGCCCGAAAACAGACTCAGGGCTGACTCAGTCGACTGCTATTGTTGCGGTCGAAGCGGCAACAATACGCGCAACACCTCTGACCGGAGCAGACTTTGCCGCCGTCGGCCAGGCCTTCCAACGCCGTGCGCAACAAAGCACCTCGCAGATGTTGGCCTTGTGTCAGACCCTAGGAAACGATGTGGATGCCTTTCTCGCGACCCCCGAAGCGAGTCAACAGCTTGCGGCGCAAACTTCCTTCCGGCTCTGCTACCAGAGCTGGGCAGCCAACCAACTGTACTTCCAACTGGCCTTCACCCCGGATGATAAGAAAACCCTGCTCCCGCTACTCGATCTGATTAATACCCGGCCCTTTTTGCCCGGCTATATTGACAGTATCCCAGACTATCCTTATAGCGGACTAATCTACGAAGTGGATTTGCCCATTAACGAGGGCACCTTGCTCGGCCAGCACCGATTGATGGATGAGGATTCCGCAGCCCTGGGCTTTCCGGTTGTGGAATTCTTCCTGTGGCGGCAGCCGATTGACGCCGCATGGCGCAAAAAAGGCGACACGGAATCCGACAGCCTTATCGAGCGTCGACACCAGTATCTGCGCACCGCAACTCGTAGGCTGATAACAGATCTCGGCGCGGTGTCGGCGCGATGGCAAAGCGACGGCGAATTTGCCGGTCTGCCGCAACGCGTCCAGTTGGTCGTAGTCTTGGCCAGCCTGCAGCGCTTGACGAGAGTGGCCTTGCTGGACGGGCTGTTCAATGAGCAGGCGGTCGCAGAGCCGGAATGGCATCATCCGGCCATGTATAGCGGTAGGGGGCGAGCTTATCCACTGGCATTGTTGACTGCGGTAGAAGGATGGCTGGGTTTGCCCGACAGCCCAACGGACTTTGCCCTATGGCTCGACTCGGGAGTTGATCGACGGGTAACGCTGGCTGCACTGCAGGCCAGCGTGGCGGACAGTATTGGCGCCGTCCAGCAGCTACCGGCAAACTATCCCGCCGACAGTGCCGCCGATGGCCAATGGGCAACCGCGCGCCAGCACATCAGCGCGCTGGCCTTGGCTTTCGGTCAGCTATCGGAACAGCAGCAGGTGCCCAACTTCAGCCAGTAGCGGG
>JBLHFL010000047.1:0-10919 GCA_047618105.1 Granulosicoccus sp. | reverse complement strand
CACCAGCAACGGTCGTGAATCTGGTTCTTAATGATAAATAAGAATCAGGGCGCACATTTTAATTTATTACATTTGAACGACTTAAGCTGTTCGCTTTAGGGCCTTTTGAAAAAAAGGCATCGATATTGATTAAGAATTAAAATGACCGATAGAGGAGCTTATGAGCGCCTTAAGCGATTTAATATTATCGCCATTTCTAGCCGACCCCGCCTGTTAAAATTAATAACTATTATCGTTAAAAATTATTGTTTTATTATTATTTAATTTTATATTTATAACAATAAAGATTAGCAAAATACTCGCAAACCCCTAACTGCAAAAGCGCACATGCTTACCCATACCCATTCCCATCCCCATACCCCTCCTACGCCAATAATCAGCAATATACCCAATAGATACCGAACACTTAGTTCAAATGCCTACAGGCTAGGGTTATTTTCATTAATAACGACTGAATGTGCTAATTTTCGTCGACTATCTAAAATATTCCGTTATAATCCCGCGATTAAATTACGTACTTAATTAGCGGAGCAACACCATGCACGATCTTTATTATAAAGGGCGCATCCACACCAGAGAAAATCATGTGAAATCGGGTGATAATTTTGAGCGTACCGCTAAACTTGGCACAGCGAAAAATCCACTAACACTTGTGGTGAATAGCGATGAGAGAAAAATTGAACTAGAAAAGCTAGTTGCTGACAATGAAGCATTTGCTAATATTTCGGTAGATAGCGCAGTAGACGAAAACATCAGTGAGCTTGACGCTATAGTAAATAAATTGACCACCAGCAAGGCCGCCAAAACTCCTAACCGCAATGATCCTTGTTCATGCGATAGTGGCAAGAAATACAAAAAGTGTTGTGGTTGATCTTTGGCTCTAGCTCATAGGGCTCTAGTTAATAGGGCTGGAGCATCACAGCAGCGCCAGTGAAGGCCTTTTCTTTGATACCAGGGTAGAGGAAGGAGTCACTGACCGTCGAGCAACTCAACGGTACATTCATGGTTAGCGTTGAGCCCTGCAATCTTTTTAGCGCTAATTGGCTAATGAAAATCATTTAGATCAGTAGCCGTTTAACCCGAGATTACGGGCATCTCAAAGGTATTGTTGCGCCGTGCCCATGCCATCATCTGCAGGCCAAGTACGAAGACTATTGCGCCGAGAATGGCGGTACCAATCTGGATTGGGACAAATTCAAAATACAGGCCCATAAACAGATTCCCCAATGCGCCACCGGCGGAACCGATGGTAAACCAGTAACTGATCACCTTGCCGACGTTCTGTTCGGCGACATTTTTTTGAATAACCGTTAACAATGGAATATCGATAGTCGCCGCGGCAATGCCAATCAAGATGACCCCGATAAAAATACCCACCTCAGGAACCGGCAGCGCAAAGGCGGCAAATATTGCCAGCAAGCCAAGGCCGATAAGAATTTCACACAAAAAGGTGAACACCAATGGCTTGTGGAAGCGCATCTTACCGACCACCAGATTGGCAATTAATTCTGCGACACCGTTAACAAACATTAACGCGCCATAAACCCAGGCTGGGCTGTTCAACGTGCTGATCACTGCCAACGGGATAAGAATTTGCAAGGTCCCACGCCAGAAAAAAGTAAAGATACCATAGGCCCAGACACGAGCATGAATAACCGAATCAGATTTCAATTCCCGATAGCCCTGCAGCAATTCAGTCATCATGTTCAGTTTAGTCGTTGCTCCACTAGATGTCGGCTGAGTTGCCTGCAGCGGAATAAACAGCAGCAGGATGCTCGACAACAGAAATGCCAGAGCGACCAACAAAAAGGTCCAGGCAGTAATGCCGGTGGTGATAATTATGGCCAGGAATCCGGAACCTAGAAAAAAGGCTGGCCAGGTCACCGTCTGAATAAGGCCGTTCGCCAATTGCAACTCATGGTCGGCCACCAACTTTGGAATAATGGCTTTCGCGGCCGGTACCGAGATGGCAAACAGGGTTGATACCAGGGTACCAATAACCATCAGGCCCCAAATATCAACCAGGTCGTTGATATACAAAACGAAAGCACCAGCCATCAGCAGGGTACGGCAAATCTCTATGCCGATCAGATAGGTTTTTTTATTCATCCGATCACTGATCAGGCCACCTAGTGGACCCAGAAAACCCCGCGACAGGGTCACGAAAAAAGTAATAACGCCCAATTGCCACGGTGAGGCCTGCAGCTGAATAGCAAAGTAGACGATCGCCACGGCCAGCAAACCATCACTAAGATTGGTCAAAACTTGACTGATAAAGAACGGCACATAATCCTTCGATTTCAGTAACTTTAGATATCCCGATTGCTGCATATCTTACTTCCTTTGTTTGCATGTATCTTAGCTAGCGCGTCTTGCAGCGGCCCTGCCTCTAACGGATCAATTGCTGAGCCGACTTTAACAATTGGCCCTCTAGTGCATAGAGTTCGCTGGCACGGGCACAGATCTTATCCACTGAACATCGTCCTGTCAGCCGTGCCTGAACAAAGCTGTTGCGCAGCCGACCAGCCAGCTGCGCACAGCTATTGGCCAGCAATACACTGGCATGATCGGGTTGCATTAAGGCCAAGAAGGCGGCGTAACAGCGCCGCGATCCAGTCATTAGAGCAAAGGCATCGTGTAGCCGACCATACTGCAAAGTGGTCGACTGCCAGGGGGCGTTGATGATATCCCGCAGCTGCGTTAACAGCACCCCGCTATCATTATAGCCCGCTAAATAACGCTGGCCCGCTAACCGGCTGTTGCCGCGGATTTCGGCCAGGTCCATCGGTTGCTGGCGATAGCTGCGGTATTCCCGGACACTGTTATTATTATAGAAATCGGCTATCTGTGCTTGTGGATATCGATACCAGCTCAGCACGCTGGCTGGATTGTCATCGACCAGGGTCCACTGCGACTGCTGGTCATCGAAACCACGCAAGGCAACCAGATGAAAAAGATGCCGGTTGCGGTACTCCGGGCAATGCTGAAAATAAAACACATCGCCGGCCAGCAAGACAAAGCCATCTCGTTCAACACACGCCAGGATATCGCTCTGTGCGTCGGCATAATGGTCGAGCCTAAAGCATTCTCGCGCCACACCGACCCGCCTGAAGTCGTCATCACTCAGGCAGGCCGAGGCAAAGTCGTATTTTGGCGTTAGGTTCCGAACGATCTGTTCCAATACCTCATCACTGCTAACCAGACTGTTGTGGAACAGATAATCAACCGCGACCCCCCGTTCGCGCAGCATCACGACACTGTGGCGTTGTGCGCAATTGAGAAAGTTTCGACTGTACAGTTCTATATTATAGGCATAGATAGAGTCCGCGCGCGTCATACTAGGCCTCCTGCGCCGAAACCGGTTGGCGACGCTGGCGAGCGATGGCCTTTAGGTAGTCTCGTTGAAAAGTTCCGGGGGTAATCAGCCGACCGGTCAGGTCGAGATATGCGCGTTGCAGCGGTTCATCGTTTAGGATCACTCGGTAGGTGTTAAGCATCGACTGTTCGTTTTTACTGACCCGAGAGTCGGCCACAATGCCATCAATATGCGCACTAAAAAACGCCTGATGCTGCTTAGTGAACTGTGCCAGCGCCTGCTCACATTCAACGGGGTTGGCTATACCCTGTTCAATGATCGCTCTGGCTAAGAGGTCCCCGGCCTGGAGGGCAAATCCGCAACCAACACCACTCATTGGGTCTATGGATACCGACGCATCGCCAATAAAGGGCACGCCCTGGGTGACGGCCGGTCGGATCTGGTTGTCGTACTTTTTATACCCAAACATCGGACTGTCCTGGGTTGCTTGGCTGAAATCGAGTTGGGGCATATGGTGCCGAAATAACGACACAAGGGCCGCAAATTCATTCTCAACCAAGGCCCAGTCAGCCGCCCGATCTTTCTGGATATAGACCGATAACAGGGTCCGCGCGCCAATCAGCGGATAAAGGAAGCTCATTTCCTGATCGCGCAACGAAAAAAGCGAGCGTTGCTGTGCCGGTACCGCAATACCTTTGGCATAGCAAAAGAACGCCATCCGTTCGTTGACAAAGCGTCTTTGAGGCGCGGACAGCAGATTCGCCAGGCGCGATTCTCGGCCGTCCGCCGCGATCAGTAGCCGACACCGGACGGTCATCGGATTACGCCGAACATTTAAACGCACCTGATAACCATCGGCGGAGAGTTCCAGATCGGTTAGGGCGGTGGCCATAGACACCCTGACCCCAGCCTCAACAGCCTGCTGCCGCAGCCACGGGTCCAGCACGCGACGTTCCAGATTATAAGCAAAGGCACTCTGCTCCTGGTCATCCGAACCATAGCCACCCGGCGGGTCGATCACCCCACCGGGCACGAGGAAAGCCGCTTTGGTTTTCATGCTGTGTCGCTCGCTCAGCAACGGTTGCAAACCAAGCCGGTGCAGAATCGGTACGGCAAAGGGTTGAATGAAATGGGTACAGAGTTTTTTGTACTTTTCGATCGATGTCCGTCTGTCGACTAGGAGCACCTGGTGGCCGGCACGTTGCAACGCCAGGGCGCAAGTTGTGCCGGCCACACCCGCCCCTATAATGATAATGTCGTACTGGTTTTGAATCATTAGGGTTATTCCTTTAAGGGTCATTTGGTGCAAGCCAGTGGTCTGCCTACACCCTGTCATGCCCGCAGCCCGTTAAGGGCTGGATAGGGCATGGCTGAACAAATAGGCTTAGGCGGATATTTCAATCGGCCGGGTTGCTAGACATTGGCGAACGACATCGGCAAAGATATCCAACCCTTTCTGCAGGTCGGCCGCACTGATCGTCAAGGGTGGAAAAAACTTAATCACCTGATCCTCGTTACCGCAGCGTTCGAGAATCAGATGCCGATTAAAACACTCACGAGTGATAGCGGCGGCCTGAGCGGCATCGTAAAAGACGATACCGAGCATTAGGCCTCGCCCGCGCACGTCGTTAATAGCGTCTGGAAACTGCTGTTGTAAATGCTGCAAGCCAACCTGCAGCTGGTGATTACGCGCCCCTATTTGCTGACAGAGGCTGTCGTCTTGCCAATAGAGTTCGAGTGCCTTGCGCCCGGCGACCATCGCCAGCGAATTGCCCCGGAAGGTGCCGTTGTCTTCGCCGGGCGACCAAATATCGAGTTCCGGATTCATCAGCAATACTGACAGGGGGTAGCCATAGCCACTGAGCGATTTAGACAGACACACTAGATCCGGCTGTATATCAAAGCGTTCAAAACTGAAAAAATGGCCGGTCCGGCCACAGCCCGCTTGGATGTCATCGATAATCAATAACACACCCTTTTCCAGTGTTAAGCGGCGCAGCTTTCGCACCCATTCAGCACTGGCGACATTGATGCCGCCTTCGCCCTGAACGGTTTCAAGTATCACCGCGGCAGGCAGTTCATAGCCGGAACTTCGATCGCTCCACAAGAGGCTTAGAAAATCGACAGAATCCAGGCCTGAGACATAGTGATCGAAGGGAATGCGATCCACCAGCGTGTCCATGACCGCCTGCCGGTTATCGGCGTTACCGGTTAAGCCTAAGGCCGTACCGGTCATACCGTGATAAGCGTTGGTGAACGCTACAATACGCTTACGCTGGGTGACCTTACGCGCCAGCTTCACCGCCGACTCAACCACGCTGGTCCCAGTCGGTGAGGTGAATTGAATCTTATAGCGCAGCTTGCGCGGTTGCAGGATGACCCGGTTAAAGGTTTCGATAAATTCTTTTTTCGCCTCGGTATGCAAATCCAGCGCCCCCTGAATCCCATCTTGGGCAATATAGTCGATAATTGTGGCCTTAATACCAGCCGGATTGTGGCCGTAATTTAAGGCGCCAGCACAACTCAGAAAGTCCAGATAAACATCACCAGTGGCATCGTATAAGCGGCAACCGCTGGCGCGGGTAAAGAGTTTGTTAAAGTTGCGACAATAGGAGCGAACTTGCGATTCATGCGTCTCAAAAATCGCCGTCATGCTCCCGCCTGTTTTCAGTAGATCAAACATATTGTCACCTCAGGCTTCAACCAGTTCAGTGGCTGTTTTGGTTAATACATTGGGTAATTGTTGCAGCAACGAATTGAGTATTTCCTGTGAACGTAACGCCAGCAAGCTAAAGGAGCCTGCGTCGCCATAGCCGTGACTCGACTCACACAAGCCATTCAAATAGAGCGGGCCCAGGGCATTAACGGTTTTCGGCGTCAGGCGATAGTCCCGAGCAATTTCAATGACGCCGCTCGGATCGGATTGAATCTGGCCATACAAGGACTCTAGAATACTTGGGCAACGCTCGGCCTGTTCATCCACCCCCAGGTCGCGAAAACCCGTGGCCAGTATCACAGCCGATAGAGTCGGCAACTGAGTTGACGCACCGGTATTGGCTTCGCTGATGGTAAAATCCAGACCCTGGCTGTGCTCCTGGATCTGATCGACCCGACAGAAAGGATGAATCAGGATACGTTGTACTCCGGACAACTTATCTTCGTACCGTTTAACATAGAGCTGATGGATAACATCCCCATCCGCGGCAGAATAGTTGGTGTAGTGCAGATGTGAATTGATGCGCTTTTTGGCCTCAGGTGAACAATCAAAGTAATAGTCTACAAAGGACGGGAAATAGACATGTTCGCTAAAGTGGCTGGTATCCTTGAGTCGAAAGCCATAGCCACGTTGCAAATTATGTATCACCGCATCGGGAAAGCGCTGATGCAGGTCGAGCATTATTTCAACGGCACTCTGGCTGCCACCGACCACGGCAATATGGTGCAGTTTTTCTTGCTCAGCGAGCTGGGTCAAGCGGTGCTGATATTGAGTCAGGTGGAATACCCGCTGTTCATTGAGCCCCTGATACTGCGTGGGGATGCGCGGTGTTCGACCCGGGGCAACGACCACAGAGCGCCCAAGGTACTGTTCACCACTGCTTAACTGAAGTTCAAATAGTTTGCGCTCCGCGTCGAACCGGATCGACTCTACTCGGGCGTTGTAGCTGACTTGAGGGCTAAAAAACTGTGCCACCCACTGCACGTATTCGGCATATTCTCGGCGCAGTGGAAATTCCATGCCCAGATTAAAGTGTTCAAACAGGCGATCGTTTTCAAACAGGAAATTGGTAAACGAATAACGTGACCGGGGATTGCGCGGTGTGACCAAATCCCGCAGCGGGTTATTCTGGATGTCACTGCCGGGCAGCAACATCTGCTCTTGCCAGCTGGGGCCAGGTTTGGTGTCAAAAAAACGCACCGTCCCGCTAAACTCATTCTCTTCCATGGCGATGGCTAGGGCGATGTTGGCGGGACCGAAGCCAACCCCCAAAACATCGTAAATTGTGTGCTCCATGTGCTAAATTCCCTTAATAACTGTTAACTGGATAACGCCATCGGAAATGTCCATTGGCGGTTCGCCCACACACCCTGAGTGCGACTTCTGAACGTGGGCTTCGCAAACGCAGCCTGATAAAAATTCAACTGTTTAACCGGTGCCGGGCATGAACGACACCCAGCTGCTGGTTATACTTCACGCTGTACACCGACATAATCCCAGCGGGCAATCTGGCGGTCCTGTATGGTTAGAATTTCAAGAATACGGCTGCAATAGGACCGACCCTGCTTACGAAAGAACGCCTCGACCGCTACCGTTAGCAGCGGACCTTGGGTCAGTCTGAGTTCTTTTGTCAGTCGATAGTCCTGTAGGTCCTGATAGCGTTCTGTGAGAAATAGCCGCAAGGCAAGGGCCCCCCGAATCGGGGGTAAATCGTTGTAGTGCACCGCAACATCGTCGGTAAAGCAGGCCATAATCCTATCCATATCGAGCGACTCAAATTCAATGCGAACTAGCTCAAGCCACATGACATGATCCAATCTGTCCAACATCGGTAACTGACTCATGGCTCAACAACCACACACGACGTCAGTACCCGTCTGGCTGTGACTGCCCGATGTGGCATAACCATCACGCTTCCACCAATCCATGCCGCCGATCAGTTCACGAACCTCAAAACCCAAGGTCATTAGTTTCATTGCCGTTTTGGTCGATGCATTACAACCTATACCATCGCAATAGCAGATATAGAGCGCACCTTTGTCCAAACCAGTGACCTGGTTAAAACAGATATCTTTGTGGCACAGACTCAGCGCACCGGGGATGTGCTCCTGTTCAAACGCCTCTTTGGAACGCCCATCCACTACCACCACATGCTGCCCTTCTCTAATGGCCACGCTGAGATCCCAGGAATCCATTTCGTAGGCCAGTTTGCGTTGGTAATGATTCAATTGTTCGATGTTCATAGGTTCAATGTTCATGGGATCGGTCTCCGGTCCAGTTCAGTAAATATTTGCGTCAATGCCTGTTGCACACATGCCAGCTTGCCCTGATACAGGCAAAAATCATGCGCTAAGGAGGCAAAGCGGTGATGCGTCAGCACCCGGTCGGGCGATTGGAGACGAGACACAAACACATCGGCTTCATCACTGAGCACGTCACAACCGGCGCTGAATAGCCGGATCGGCGGTAACGACCGACATTGGGCGTCGGTCAGCTGCAGTGGATCAAAGCCATGCTGACTAAAGAAATTGCGCCATAGCGACAGAAACCAGCGCATCTGCTGCGCGTCGAGTAACAGTTTTTGACCAAAACGTTGGTACGACGGGTACTGTTGATTCAGGGCCAGGACCGGATAGAGTAAAATCAGTTCTGAGAACCGCTGTGCAAAGCGTTCGCTCGCGGCAAATAAAGCGAGTAATCCGCCCACACTGTCACCTGCCAGCCTGGGCGGTTGGCGGCAGTGACTCAGCTGCTGATGGATACGCGCCATCAGCGCATCGATGCTGTCCTGGGCTGTGTGTTCGGGTAGCTTATCGTAATCAAAGGCCACAACTCGGCAGTTAAGACTACTGGCCATATGGGACAGAAAGGGTGCAAACACGCCAACGTCGTAATGCACCATGCCGCCGCCATGCAGGTAAAATAACGCAGGCTTGTGAGAGGTTTGAGCTGGGCGAAATTCAGTCACCTGCGCACCTACGCGCCGCTGCTGAACGCCGGCGGCCAACTCGCCACTAAAACTGGCCGCCCAACGCGCGCTGGCCGCACGACCATAATCTTGTGGCTCACCGTTACGCTGTCGTAGCATAAGTCGACGTGCGCTGAGCACATTACGAAATTCAGGTGCCAGTTCGGCCACATCTGCTGGCCCTTCCGGGGGCGTGCGGAGGCCAGGTTCTACTAGCCGCTCAATAAAGCCATCGGCTTCACACTGCCACAAGGCGAATTGACCTAAGGCCAGTTCGCGCTGCCGGTTAAAACGAATGCAACCCAAAACTGTTGCCACCGGTCGGGTATGCGGTAATTCCGCAACTGAGGCCAACTGCAGCGCGGCCACCGTTTCCCAAAAATAAGTGCCCGGTTGCTCTGCGTATTGTTGTTCGTAGCGTACACGAATCTGCTCGGCCAGCTGACCGACAGGCTGAGCCCGCAAGGCAGCCACCAACAGTTGGTGTTGATGCAAGGCTAGTGGCAGAGCGACCAGATCGCGACACAGTTGAACACTGGCTGCGTCGTCGGTCATTAGGGTGGGCGGCAAAGCCTGGCCACTGGCCAGTGCGTCACGCACTACTTGCACACAATGGTCATAACGGCCAATGACCACCTGACAATTGCCTAGGTCTGGGTCTAACGGCCATTGCTCACGCAACTGGGCGGACAACCCCCTGGCATGCAGCGTGTCATCACAAATTAGTTGCCGAGGGTGCCAGCCTAATGCCGACATTTGAGCGCTCAGCCAGCGCACATAATCGGTTTCTGAATCGCACACACGGTAGGTGGTGGCAAACTGCGTCAAGTCCGATCGGGTCGCTGCCGGCAGCAGCAATGGTATACCGGCTTCGCCATAGAAGGGGGCTGCCGCATGTGCGGCATCGGAGAGAAAATGACCGACGACACAATCGGGCTGGTCGGCAACAATGGTCTGTGCAATGCGGACTGCATGCACGGCATCGGCGCGGTCATCGTATAGGCTCAGTTCAATACTGTCGTCTGCGACCAGCTCTTGGAACAGCTCAATTGCCCGCAGGAAGGTCCGGGTATGAATCGAATGGGACTCATCCAGGCAGGCAACACAGGCAACTTTACGCATGAGTCGCCTCCGTCTTCAAACGTTCGTTAACTGACTGCAGGCAGGTGGCTGCAAATTCTTGCGCCAAGGCGGGAATATACTTCGCACCTCGACCAGAGAAACCGGTAAAAACCCCGATCGATTCAGTCGCGGATAGGGTTTGGATGAGCGGTTTAAATCCGGGTCGATAGGCATCGAAACCGGACAGCTGCCCCTGCACAGTGAGATCCGCATTGGCCAAGATCTCAACTGCCAACTGCTGGTTCTGTTGAAACACCCTAGCCTCAAGGTCTGGCAGTAGCGCAGGATGGGGGACATCTATCTGATCCGCGCCGCCAGCGAAAAACCAGCCACCCGGTTCGGGCCGCAGATAGGCCGCACAGGTTTCATCGATCAGGCATTGAGCAAGTGCCGGTTGGTGCCCAGCCTGCAGCAAAGACAGCGGTATCGACCGACAAAACAGATTGGTGTCGGGCAGCAATTCCGTGCTGCGCGCACCACCGGCCAAGATCAGGGCATCAAAGGACAGGGCATCAAAGGTCAGGGCTCCCTGCCCCAATGCCCACACCGCGACCTGTTGCGCTTGCAGTTCAATAGCCGTCACCGAGCACCCTTCAAGGATCACGGCACCCTGGTCGCGCGCCCACTGCGCCAACACCTGACACGCCAGACGGGTGTTAACATAGCCACCTTCGGGCTCCCAGATGGCACACTGATCTGCGGGCAAGGCTCGGTTAGCCAAGAGCGGCTGACAGCGCACAATGTCGGCAGGGCCGTTTAACCACTGCGCCTGATATCCAGCATCGGCCAGCTGCATT
>JBLHFL010000046.1:0-11301 GCA_047618105.1 Granulosicoccus sp. | reverse complement strand
GGGTCACCGGGTCGCGTCCGGGGTTGCTCAGCAGGCCGCTCGGTTTGTTGATCGCCAGGTAGGCGTCATCCTGAAAAATAATCTCAAGCGCGGCTGCCGGGGGGCGGTAGGTGAAAATTCTGGGAGTCACGATGGAGTCTCTTAGGCTGTCAGCAGATCATGGCGAGGCGCAAGTATAGGGTGAGGCGTGCTTGGGTTACCAGTTGATTGATCGATAGCGCTGGCGGCCATCGGTTTTAGGGTGTTAATCGGCAGGCAAAAAAAATAGCGCCGAAGCGCTATTCGTTAGGTCTCAGGGCCTGGGTTAGAAAAACCCGAGCGGACTGGTGCTGTAGCTGACCAGCAGGTTTTTGGTCTGCTGGTAATGCTCGAGCGCGATCTTATGCGTTTCCCGACCGATACCAGACTTCTTGTACCCGCCAAAGGCAGCATGCGCTGGATAGGCATGGTAACAGTTGGTCCACACTCGACCGGCCTGAATGCCACGACCCATGCGGTAAGCACGGTTCATATCACGGGTCCAGAGACCGGCACCGAGGCCGAACTCGGAATCGTTGGCAATCGCCAAGGCTTCGGCTTCATCCTTAAAGGTGGTCACGCTGATCACCGGTCCAAAAATTTCTTCTTGGAAGATGCGCATATCGTTGGTGCCTTTGAACAGCGTTGGCTGGATGTAGTAGCCATTCTGCAAGCCATTCGACAGTTTTTGCGCATTGCCGCCGAGCAACAGCTGCGCGCCTTCGGCCTTGCCGATGTCGATATAGTTCATAATGCGATCAAACTGCTCGCGCGAGGCCTGTGCACCGACCTGAGTGTCGGTATCGAGTGGGTTGCCTTGGATGATCTTCGCGGCACGGGCAATAACCATCTCGACCATATCGCCATAAATGCTTTCTTGAATAAGTGCGCGCGAGGGACAGGTACAGACTTCGCCCTGGTTAAAGAAGGCCAGGGTGATGCCTTCAACACATTTACTCAGATAGTCATCTTCTTGCAGCATCACGTCCTCAAAGAGGATGTTTGGCGACTTGCCACCGAGCTCAACAGAACTGGGTATCAGCAAGTCAGCGGCATTGCGCAAGATCATCTGGCCGACTGGGGTTGAGCCGGTAAAGGCGATCTTGGCGATACGCTTGCTGGTGGCCAAGGCATGGCCGGCTTCTTCGCCCAGGCCGTTGACGATATTGAGGACGCCTGGCGGTAAGAGATCACCGATCAACTCCATTAACACCAGAATCGATGCCGGGGTTTGTTCGGCTGGTTTCAGGACCACACAGTTACCGGCGGCCAGAGCCGGTCCGAGTTTCCACGCGGCCATCAGAATTGGGAAGTTCCATGGGATGATCTGACCCACGACGCCCAATGGCTCGTGTATGTGATATGACACGGTGGTCTCGTCGAGCTCAGCCATGCTGCCCTCTTGAGCCCGCAAACAACCGGCGAAGTAACGAAAATGGTCAACCGCCAGTGGGATGTCGGCGTTCAGGGTCTCACGCACGCCCTTACCGTTATCCCAGCTTTCCGCGACGGCGAGCATTTCAAGGTTTTGCTCCATACGGTCGGCAATACGCAGCAGTATGTTGCTGCGTTCGGCCGCAGCCGTTTTGCCCCAAGCGGGCGCCGCGCGGTGGGCTGCATCCAATGCTAGGTCAATATCGGCCGCGTCTGAGCGTGGGACTTGGCAGAAGACATCGCCATTTACCGGGCTGACATTGTCGAGGTACTTGCCATTAACCGGTGCGACCCAGTCGCCACCGATGTAATTGCCATATTTTTGCTTAAAGGTTAGTAGCGAATCTGGCTGGCCAGGATTTGAATAAATCATATATAGCTCCTATATTTTATTTTTTTTAGTATGGAGATCATGGATTTGAATCGAGTGGTTACTGGTTTGTCTGCGAGATCTCGATTCGAACCGGTGCAGCCCCGAGTCCACACGCTAAGACTTTGGTCGGGTTGTTGAAGGCTATGCTACGTGGTGTTATAAATGATGACTTGCCTTAGCGTTTTTTTTACTAGGCTCAGCGTCTGAACTTATATAGGGGATCGTTTCGGGGCCTAAGACTGCCTGTAAACGCACTGTAGATCGATCCACCCCATCGATAAGGGCCAGCAACATACTAGGGAATGTCGCTGAACTCGGATAAATGTTGGTAAACTATTTTGAGGTTAGGATGACAACAGTAGATTTAACGACCTTAGCAGAGCGTAATCGCCGCCAGAGCGCGCCGCGATTGTTGGTAGAGAACCGTACCGTATATGAAACCCATGGTGTGGAACTGTCGATTTACGATACCTTTAGCAACGCGACGCAGGTCCGCCTCGAAGCCGAAGAGATCCTCTATTGCGGCATGATCAGTGGCCGCAAGGTATTGCACGGCAAAAACCATTTCAACGAAGCCTTCATACCGCATGAGTCCTTCGTGATGGCCCCCGGCGAGACCGTTACGATCGACTTTCCCGATGCCAGCTCGACCCAACCGACCAGCTGTTTGGCCCTCGGTATTGACCGCAATCGGCTGCGACAGGTCTGTGACAGCTTGAATATACACGGCGTACTGCCGCGTGAGTTGGAACACTGGAAGCCAGATGCCGCCCACCTGCTGCACGTTTTCCATACCGAGGCCACACAACAGCTACTGGTGCGGATCGTGGACAGTTTTCTCGGCAAAGATCCGGATCGCGACCTGGTGCTGGACCTAGGGGTCACCGAATTATTGACCCGCATGCTGCGCCAACAGGGTCATGACTTTTTGGTGCAATGTGCCAAAGGGGACCCGACCCTAACCGGCATGACGGCGGCGGTGCGCTATATCGACGACCACCTGGCCAGCGCCATCGATATAGACTCGCTCTGTAAAGTGGCCTGCATGTCGCGTAGTAAACTTTACGCTCACTTCAACAAGCTGATCGGCAGCGGGCCGATGGAGTATGTGCAACAACAGCGACTGGCCAAGGCCCGAGTTTTGATCGCAGGCGGCCGGGGAATCACGGCAGTGTGTTACGAGGTCGGGTTCCAAAGTCCGAGTCACTTCACCCGGCGTTTTCACCAACAGTTTGGCGAGTCGCCACGTCAATATGCTGCTCACCATCAGATGGGTGCATCGATCGCCAATGAGGCTCAAAACATCCACCAGTGATCAGCTCACGTTAATAGGGCGCATATTGGGCACAAAGCTGGTCTAATCCGGAGCGATGGCCCTATGAATTCAATCGTTTAGATGTTGATGTTATGGAGAACGAAACGCGACTCATTACGACAATTAACGGATCTGTGTGCATCCGGGGACTGGGCGACAAGTTCACCAACAGGTACAAGTACGTAGACTACCCAGCGGCATGTCAGGGCCTACCACAGCTTACAATCACACATGACCCAGCAGGTGCTTTCGACAAGCACGTGACAGGTTTGGTGCTTGCCGGACACACCCACTGCGGACAGGTAAGCTTGCCCTTCATTGGCTCATTGTGGGTTTTACCAGGACAAGCAACGATCAGTCTTTGTTACCTCGGGAGTAGGCACCAGTATCTTGCCCATTCGATTTGGCGCGCAGTCACAATGGGACGAATTAAACATTCGCTGGAACTAAGGAAAAAGGCGTTTTTGCGCCGGCATCCACACCCCATTTTAGGGCCAGTCCCGGACAGTCGAGCCGGGATGCATCGAGGTCGATTAGACCCCGACAGGTGAATCCTGCCCGTGTTCACGCCCTAAGCCTTCATATCCGACTCTGTCCCGGATTCTGACTCGGATTCGGCCCGCGGATCCATCTCCAGGACCTCGATAGAGGTTCGGGTAATGGGTACAAACTCAGTCCGTTCTGCAGCCGGAACCGCCGGATCTGCTCCGATACGATAGCGGGTATAGCTCGCGAGCAAGAGCAAAAACACCGCCAATAAGATCGGGAAGCTGGTCGTACCCAAGCCATACATTAGGGCGCCAATTAACAGCGGACCCAACGTGGCGCCAATGCCATTTAACAACAGCAAGCCTTGAGTGGCCGCCATAGTATTGCCTTCGCTCATTCGGTCATGGGTCTGAGCTACGCTCAGGGCATAGAGCGCGAAGGAGAGTCCACCGTAGATCACGGCGATCGGGCTGAGCCACAAGCCGCCGCGACCGCTCATGATAAACATCAACAGCGCGAACGCGGCCGCACCGATGCACACCCAAAACAGCACCAGGCGACGGTCATAACGGTCTGAGAGGCTACCGATAGGCCACTGCAATAGGGCGCCACCGATAATGGTTGAGGCGATAAAACTGGCCACTTCGCTGTCGCTCAGGCCAATATCGAGCGCATAAACCGCCGACAGACCCCAAAACGAGCCGGTAATTAGGCCGGAGCTCAACGCACCCCAAGCACCGACATGGGATATTTTGAACAGCTCAAGCAGCGGCATCTTGGTGATGCTGGCCAATACCGGCTGATGTACCCGGGTCAGCGCCAGGGGTATAAGACCCAAACAGAACAGCATGGCGACCATGGCAAAGCTGCCCAGTTGATCGGCACCATAGATGATAATTAAAAATTGACCGGCGCCTAAGGCACCCAGGGATACCATCATATAGACAGCGAATACCTGGCCTCGGCGATGGTTGATTTGCTCGTTCAACCAGCTCTCGATCACCATATAGAGGCCGATCATGCAGATGCCGTGGATCAGTCGCAATAGGCCCCAGAACCAAGGATCGATAACCATACCATGGAGCAAGGAGACCACCGCGGCGGCGGCGGACAGGGCCGTAAAGGTGCGAATATGGCCGATGCGGGTGATCAGTGGCGGGCACCATTGACTGCCGACAATATAGCCGAAATAAAAGGCCGCCATAATCAGACCAATGGTGATATCTGAAAAGCCCTCAGCACTGGCCCGTAAGCCTAGTAGAGTGCCCAGAAGACCTGAGCCGGAGAGCAAGATACCCATACCAAGGAGTAAGCTTGTGACCGAATAGATAGCCCGTATCAAATTATTTTCTCCAGAAAAACTAACATCAATCTAATCCACCGATTCGACACGGTATTATTTTTACCCGGTATTTCTACCGGGAGCTTGCCCGGAACCCCATCTGAACTGTTTGCCAACAGACTCAGCGGAAGCCCCGTTTTAAGCGCTACAAACGACCCCTAAGCTAACCGGAATATCGGCACTGCCTGTTAGACTATCTCAGCGGCAGCCTATATACGCTAGGCGCTGGCCCAGGTCAAGTCAATTCTTACAGACCTGTAAAGTAGCCCTAGCTGGGCCGGTTAGCTGAAACGTTAAGTGCGCCTGAACGAAGCTGAGTGAAAATAGGGTGTGCGCATAAGGCAGGCAAAACTAAGTCCTCATATGCGCTTGCAATCGAGTTGGAACTGGGACTTTCTTTGCACCGTTTTGGCCGTCTTAGGCTCGGAAAATCGCATCTGAATGTGCGGATCGATTACAATGGCGGACAAAATCTAACAAGTAGAACCTATATGTCGACGCAAATATTATTGGAAACCCGCAGTGGCGGTGTCTGTGAACTGTGCAAAAGCACCGCCGGTCTTGCTGGTTTTTTAGTTGAGGGCGGTAACGAACTCGGTGCCGACGCCAGTGTGCTGCTCTGTAGCGCTTGTTTAGACCAGGTGTCCGGTGCGCTAGAAAAAGACCCTCGCCATTTCATGTGCCTCAATGAGAGCATGTGGAGCCAGACCCCCGCCGTTCAGGTCTTGGCCTGGCGGTTGTTGCAGGAATTATCCAGTGAGTCTTGGGCCCAGAGCGCCTTGGATATGCTCTATCTAGACGATGAGCTGATGGCCTGGGCCAAGGCCGGACTGGTCGATGACAGTGCCGAGGTGACGCGTGACAGCAACGGTGTCGTGTTGCAGTCTGGCGATACGGTCACGCTGATCAAAGATTTGGACGTTAAGGGCGCCGGCTTTACCGCTAAACGCGGCACGATGGTGCGCGGCATCACCCTTACGGATAACCCAAAGCATATTGAAGGCAAGGTCAATGGCACCCGTATTGTCTTAGTCGCGGCCTTTCTGAAAAAAGCCTAATAAACCCACCGGCTCGGTGAATAGGCGCGCGCCCATCTTCTAAACGCCAAAGCCCGATATATGAGTCTTAAAGAGCTGGCCCCGGAATACCGGCCTGAGTTGTTGTTGGCGCGCGCTGGCGGCGCCATAGCAGACCATCAGCGGCAGTAGATGTTCTTCTCTGGGGTGACAGAAACGAGCCTCCGGTGCCTCGAGCCAATGATGTAAGCCATACTCCGCCGCGTCAGGGTTGCTGGCCAGGGTCTGATTGAGCCAGTCATCGAAGACTTTGCTCTTGGCCGTTGCTTGAGTGTCGCCGCCACCGAAGGCGCGCATATTGTGAAACGATAGACCCGAACCGACTAATAGGGCGCCCTGATCGACAAAGGGCGCCAGCGCCTGACCAATGCGGATATGCACTGCTGGGTCTAAACTCGGGTGCAAGCTCATCTGTATCACGGGGATATCGGCATCTGGATACATCAGCATAAGCGGTACGAAGGTACCGTGATCGAACCCCCGCTCGGCATCTTCGACCGCTGAAATTGCGTCGGCCTGAAGCGCCACGACAATGGCCTGAGCCAGTTTGGGCGCACCAACGGCTGGGTAACGGTATTGGTAGGTATGGGCGGGAAACCCGGCGTAGTCGAATAACATGCCCGGTTGCGCCGCGCTTGAGACACGAATCGGATTGGCTTCCCAATGCGCGGTAACCAGGATAATGGCGCTAGGGCGTTTCAATTGACCACCGACCTGGCGTAAAAAGGCTGTTAATGGACGGTGTTCGGCATCGTCCATCAATGGCAGCGGTCCGCCGCCATGCGGCACGAAGATGATGGATCCGTTACTGATTTCAGTGCTCATTACCGGTTTTGGCCCAGATGATTTTGTAACCAGTCTAGTCATTCCGACCGCCCAGGGTTAGCAAAAAATACTGAGGATGTCGTTCAGTTGATCTGACCCTTCTAGCTCCCTGCCATGGTAGTAGCCCCGCCATAAGGTCCGACCTGCTGGCTAGAGCCCATTCCACTCGATTAACTCAATGTTAACCAACGAACGGCTGAGGTTTTGTAGGCTAAACTCGCTCAGACCAAAGCCGGGTCTAGTGCCATCGACCTGCGTGACGGCGCGCCAATGATACATCTGGCCATCCAATTGGTAATCCGCCTCGCAGGTTTCGAACGGCGGCGCGGCTCGGCACACCAGGTTGGTCTCCAGCAACTGAGTGGGTGGATTTTCCGTACCGGGCACGGGCTCCTCGGTGAGATCGCGAACCAGAGTCAACGGTCGGCTGTTGTACACCACCAGTTGGTCAACCAAGGAGAGGGTCTGGTCGGTCGTGTAGTTAGGACATTCGCCCTGGTCTTGCCACGTCAGTGTCACCGTGGTGCTCGGCGCTCGGGATGAGTTTTGGGTTAGGCTCAGAGTCTGACTGTCGGTCTGCTCTAAACGCAGGGTAAACAGTTCGTCGACCAAGCTGACCTGGTAGGTAACCTGCTCGCCCGCGGCCATATCTATTGGCGGCAGACAGCTAGCAGACTGGGTCGATTCGTCTAAGGGTAAGCAACTGCTGAGGATCAATAGGCTCATCATCAGCACCAGCGATGCGAAAAAGGTTGTCATGTTGTTTCTCCTGAAAAATAACTCAGCTGTAAAGGGCCCATAATATGCCGCGCCTTTTACAGCCGTTCTGTGTGCGGCATCGCACATTCGTCAGCTTAATCGAGTGTGCAATGCCGCATCGATCAACGGATGGTGAGCGGATGCAATAGGGAGACAAAATTATTGCTTTCGCTGCCTTCCGGAATGCTGCCGGTCGGGTCCACCACATAGCCGATATAGTAGGTTCCCGGTCTTAGGCCAGTTGGAACGGTAAAGCGTTTGTCCGCAGTGGCATAGCTGCCCGAAGGCATGTTCCAGCCGGCCCCGCCGAGGTAAGTATCGCCGGTGGAGATATAATTGTTGGTCGACAGATAGAAGCGAATGCTCGGCGTTTCGCCTTGGGTACCCAGGTTTTCAAGGGTGTATTCCAAATCATATTGGCTGCCACGATTGAGGCTGGTGACCCAAGAGCCGGAAGTGTTGCGCACCCGATTAAAGCTCGAGGCACCGCCGCCGGTATTATAGAAACGCGAGACCGAGACATCGCGCTCTGTCGTGCTGTCTGGGTAGAGCAGACGCAAGCCCCAACGGTCATCGGCATGGGGTTCGACGGTGTTGTAATGACCGATCGGCCCGCCATTGAAATAGTAGGTATTCATGGTGTCCGGTCGACCGTCGTAGTGCAGCAAACCCAAGGCATGACCGAGTTCATGCATCATGACCAGCTCAAAGTTATAGGGTGATCCGGTGTTGGAGCCGGTAAAGTCGCCCAAGGTCCAAGCATAGCGGGTGTTGATGCCGATATCGGCCTCGTCATAACCGTACCGGGTCCCAAACAGCCAATAGCAGGTTAGCCGAGAGCGGGTCACGCCAAGGTAGGAGTCCGATGGCTTGTATTCGAAATAGACTTCGTTGCGACCATTGGAACTGTTGTGACTGCCGTCGGTATCGCGGCCGACATAAAAGCGGAAGTTACTGCCGCGAATGGCATTCCACTCGGCCATCTTATATTGGGTCCGCAGGTCCCATTGGGAACCGATGGGGAAGGAGGTGGTGGACAAATACATGTTGGTCCAATCGCTGCGCCAGATCTGTTTGTTGCCGTTGCAAGTGCGCCATGCGGCGGCATTTGCAGTCATCGCCAGCGCGGCCAAGGAGGCTATTAGCGCGCCGGAAAGCATTAACTGAGTTCGTTTTTTCATGGTGAGAGTCCTTGTTAGTGTCTGTCTGCTCTTATTCAGAATCGGTCAGCTGATTGGCTTCCGGTTCGGCCAGCGGTAATACCGGTCGTGCTTGCGGATCCGCCAGGGTCTGCCGGTTCAGTGTTCGCGTTCCGGCCAGCTGGGCATCCCGTTCGGTCGCCACCAAAGTGCTAAGCGCCGGCAAGCTAAACAGTTCCTTGAGGCTTACTTGGGTCGCAATCGACCCGCCATGAACGTGCAGTTGTTGGGCCTTGCGTTCTTGGATCATGGACACAAAGTTACGCACATCGACCGGGGCATAGGCGCGCGGGCGTTGCATCAGCGCAGCCCTATTGGTGGCCACTGAACGTTGCACTAAGCGGTCCAGGCCGCCATCGGAACTGAGCAGCTGCACGCCCTCGGCAGACTGTTGCTCGGCCGTTGCGCCGGCAGCAAGCAATTGGCCGCGGGCCATTAAACCCTGTGCCGTTTCGGTAATAAGATCGGCACCCTGAAAACCAACGATCGGCTCTTGCTGGGCGGTGAGCACCTCTTGACGGCCGTTGACCTTGAAGACGCCCTGACTGAAGCCGACGAAGGGCATGTCCGCGACGCCATTATGGCTGACAAAGACCACTAGGCTGTCTCCCAGACTGAACTCTGGTGCACCGTGGGTGAGTAAGGTTTGTTCGCCGACCTGGCGCTGTTGTTTGTCCAGTTGCGCAACGGTGCCGCCTTTAAACCTCAGGCTGACCGCCTTGGCGATGGGTGTTGAGCCCGCGGCCGTGATCCGCGCCGCATCGCGCAAAATTAGGGTGGTGTAGATGTCGCCATTGGCTGCTTGGTTAGCGTCCATCTGGGTGACCACGCCAGTCAGGACATGCTGGCTGGTGTCGATCAACTGATTGAAATCCTGATACAGCACAGTCGTGGCCTGCGCCGTGCCGAATAGCAGGCCAAACAGCAAGCCAAACAGGGTGACGCTTATCGAGGTTATTCTCATGGCATTTTCTCCTTTGCTTTTTTTATCAACTTTAAAAAGTTTCAGTGCCGGCAAAGGACGAGTCATCAAACGGAGCGGGGAACAGCGCACTGCACCCAGAGCGGGGCAGGCAACGTAAGCGTGGGCTAAGGCCAAAATACAACAAACGACATTCAGAAAACCTATCCCAGAGTTGGACCGTTTTTCGTGAGCAAGCCTTTGCAGCCAAACCATTATAAGAGTGTGCGTCCGGTATTTTGAGAAGGTGATCTAAAACTTCTGAACTCTATTGTCCATTTTGAACTATGGATATTCAGTTAATTGCGCAAGCTCAATGATAGTTACGTGATTGCAGTTCCAGTTCGCCGAGGACGTGACTGAAGCCCTTAATTTCTTGCGCGATCACATGGATCACATCGCTGTCGGGCGCCTTCTCGAGCAGGCCCTTGATGATCACCAATGTGTCGGTTGTCAGGGTGCGCAGATGCTGCTGGGCGACGGCCAGCCAGACGATGACATTGATATTGCCGGTATGGTCTTCCAGAGTGATAAAGGTAACCCCGGTCGCGGTTTTGGGCATCTGTCTGTTGGTGATCAGGCCGCTCACTACTATGGGTATTTGCACCTTGGCGTCCTTGAGCCGATGGGGTTTGCGTTGCGCGGTCAGGGCCAGGTCGAGCAGTTGGTCGGCGGTTGGCGTGGCGGGCAGTAATTCCTTTTCGCGCAGCAGCTGTAATATATGTTTGCGCAGCGATAGGCCGGTACTGTTCTGATCCGCAATCAGGTTTTCAAACTCATCCGGCGCCGCCAGACTGTGGTCGTCATCCGTAAAGGCGGTGCTGAGCAGATCCTGTTGCTGATTCAGCGCGGCGGTCTGCCAACGGGCCTGAAAGCGATGCCCGCTGATCTGGGCCAAGGCATCGGCGCTGGCCAAGGCGTCCAGATCGGCGCGGCTTAGACCGGGTACCCGTTCGAGTTGGTGAATTTGCTGGTAACCGGCGTCGGGGCGGTGCAGCAGCAAGCTCAGTCCGGCACTGGCGCGCAGTCCCTTGATGCGCCGCAGGCCGATGCGGATCGCGGTCGCGCCGGTCGCGCTGGTGGTCAGGCAACTGTCCCAGGCACTGAGGTTGAGGTCGGCCGGTAGAATGGCCACCTGATGGCGCTGAGCATCCTGCACCAGTTGCGATGCGCTGTAAAAGCCCATCGGCAAGCTATTGAGCAGGGCACAACAGAAGGCCGCCGGATAATGATATTTCAACCAGGCTGAGATATAAGCGATCAACGCGAAGCCGGCGGCGTGCGATTCCGGAAAGCCGTATTCGCCAAAGCCTTCGATCTGCCGGTTGATGCGCTCGACATAGTCCAACGGATAGTGATTGGCGAGCATCTTGTTAGTCAGCTTTTCGCGTAAGGTTTGGATGTGCCCAGCGTTCTTCCAGCTGGCCATCGAGCGGCGTAAATCGTTCGCCTCGTCGGCGCTGAAGTCGGCCGCGACCATGGCCAAGCGAATGATCTGTTCCTGGAAAAT